>NZ_KV817454.1:2134-2410 GCF_001814695.1 Streptococcus sp. HMSC066E07 | reverse complement strand
CAACATCTTTCTTCGGATTGATCTTCGGAATGTTATTCGTTACCAGATTTGTTTCATGGATACCAGTGAAGTCGATTTGATAAGCACGGTTATCATACTTGCTAGCTTCCTTAATATCTTTCTTAACAGTTGTTGGGAAGACAAGTTTCAGATTGATACCCTTCAAAACATAGTTGTTTGTGTAAGCAACTGGATCATCTGCTGTGGTTACGGCAAATTCACCATCGATTTGCAATCCTTTTGCCTTGATGTAATCTTGAACCTTTTGTGGAGCTT
>NZ_KV817454.1:1391-2034 GCF_001814695.1 Streptococcus sp. HMSC066E07 | reverse complement strand
CAATCGTATAAACTTCAGTTGAACCTGCCAACATTGTCTTACCATTGACATCTTCACCTTTGGCATTTGTACCTTTCTTAGTCGGTTCTGCCTTCACTTCCTTGTAGACATAAGTAACTTCGGTTACACCTTTGGTAACTTTACCTTTTTCATTACCTTTTGTCTTTTCAGGAACGAGGTTGTACACTTTATCACCAGACTTGATTGCTGTCGTCTTGTGGTCTGTCGTATCGTAGTTTTCACCAACCTTAGAATGAGAAGTATCTGTTACATCTTCTTTGATCTTCTTACCAGATTCATCTACATAGTGAACCACAACATCACCATAATCTTGAGGTGAGTCTACTGTTACCGTATTAGAATCACGTTCAACATTGTTGATAATTTCAGTAAAGGTATTCTTCACAGTACCATAGTCAAGTTGTTTCACTTGCATGTAACCTGTAGCTTGGAATTCACTATTATCTGAAATCTTGCTCAAGAAGTCACTAGAGAATGAATACACAACTGTTCTTGACTTGTGATCAATCGTTTGGCTGACATATTGCGTCAAGTCAGTACCTTTAGCTAATCTTGTACCGTCTTTCAAGAGAAGATCTGTCTTCGCAAACCATTTGTGAACACCGTTGTATTCTACTAATGG
>NZ_KV817454.1:940-1291 GCF_001814695.1 Streptococcus sp. HMSC066E07 | reverse complement strand
CAACATCTTTCTTCGGATTGATCTTCGGAATGTTGTTGGTTACAAGGTTTGTTTCATGGATACCAGTAAAGTCGATTTGATAAGCACGGTTATCATACTTGCTAGCTTCCTTGATTTCCTTCTTAACGGTTGTTGGAAAGACTAGTTTCAGATTGATACCTTTCAAAACATAGTTGTTTGTGTAAGCTACTGGATCATCTGCTGTGGTTACGGCAAACTCACCATCAATCTTCAAGCCCTTAGCCTTGATGTAATCTTGAACCTTTTGTGGAGCTTCTGCAACAGATTTGTAAATCTTCGTTGTGAAGCCACTTTGAACTTTACCGTCTTCTGTTGTTACACGAACACCAG
>NZ_KV817454.1:0-840 GCF_001814695.1 Streptococcus sp. HMSC066E07 | reverse complement strand
CAATCGTATAAACTTCAGTTGAACCTGCCAACATGGTCTTACCGTTGACATCTTCACCCTTAGCATTGGTTCCTTTCTTCTTAGGCTCTGCTTTCACTTCCTTGTAGACATAAGTAACTTCGGTTACACCTTTGGTAACTTTACCTTTTTCATTACCTTTTGTCTTTTCAGGAACGAGGTTGTACACTTTATCACCAGACTTGATCGCTGTCGTCTTGTGATCGGTCGTATCGTAATTTTCGCCAACACGAGCATGAGAAGTATCCGTTACATCTTCTTTGATCTTCTTACCAGATTCGTCTTCATAGTGAACAACTACATCACCGAATACTTGTTTGTAGATATACGTAACATCTGTATTTCCTTCAACAACGCGACCTTGTTCAAGACCTTGAGTCTTTTCAGGAACAATTTCATAGGTACGACCATCTTTTGTAGTAATCGTCTTATGAGCGTGATCACGAGTGTCATAAACCGTATTGATTGGAGCACCAGTTGTATCTTTTTCAGGATCTTTGATAACTTTGCCATCTTCATCTTTATAATGAACGGTTACATCACCAACCACTTCATCGTAAACATAGACAACACGAGTAGTTCCTTTGACAATCTTACCACTTTCTTGACCTTGAGTTGCATTTAGATCAATGCGATAAACTTTACCATCAGCTGTAGTAATTCTAGTTGGTTTGTGATCTGTTGTATCGTAGTTCGTACCAACTTTGCTATCTGGTGTATCAACAACACGTGGTGCGATAGTATTACCTTTCTTGTCTTGGTAATCAACGACAACGTTACCGTATTCATCTGGTGTTGGAATATCTGGTACAAGATCATAGT
>NZ_KV817453.1:0-16111 GCF_001814695.1 Streptococcus sp. HMSC066E07 | reverse complement strand
CAAACTAATCATTTCTTTGACCTAATTGAGGAGACTTTCTTAGCTGTTCACCCAATTTTTCAAACCATCTTTCGGACTTTCCTGAAGGACAGAGACAAGATTACCAACGCCTTGGAACTACCCTACTCCAACGCCAAGCTGGAAGCGACTAACAATCTCATCAAGGTCATTAAGCGAAACGCTTTTGGATTCAGGAACTTTGACAACTTTAAGAAACGCATTCTCATCGCTTTGAACATCAAAAGAGAGAGAACGAATCTCGTCCTCTCGCGATGTTAGCTGACATCAACCCACTACAGTTGACAAAGAGCCCAATTTGGTCAAATTGATAGGTTCTTAAAACTTCTACTAAAATGGTTTCTTTTGTTTTCGGAAAAACTGTCAATTTTAATTTTTTTGAACTTTTTAAATCTGTTTCTCCCAAAAGATAAACCGTATCTTTTGGAAAAGCTTCTTGTATAAACTTTTTGGTTACATATCCCGTATTTCCAAATAGTAGAATTTTCAATTTTTTTCCCTCCTAAAAAGTAATTTATTTTGTTACTAATAATATTTTAGGTATCCAACTAAATATCATACATATTTTTGCTAAAAATATCAAGCAAAATAGACTAATTTTTTACTAATTTATTTCGTGTTTTCTCCACATATTTATTACACGCCATTTCGATTCCTTTCTTTCTCCTTTATTTTGTGTTATATTTATCATATACGAAGAATTTAATTTGGAATAAAAATCCATTTTTAGAACGAAGGAGAAAACATGTCTGTTATTGAAAAATTAACAAAACCAGCTCATTTGATTGATATGAATGACATCATTCGCGAAGGAAATCCAACACTTCGGGCAGTCGCCAAGGATGTCACCTTTCCACTTACCGAGCAAGAAGTTATCTTGGGTGAAAAAATGCTCCAATTTTTGAGGAATTCACAAGATCCTGTGATGGCTGAAAAAATGGGACTTCGAGGCGGCGTTGGTCTAGCTGCACCTCAGCTAGATCTGTCAAAGCGGATTATTGCCGTATTGGTCCCAAACCTGCCAGATAAAGAAGGCAATCCTCCTAAAGAAGCCTATGCTTTGCAAACGGTTATGTACAACGCTAAAGTAGTGGCACATTCTGTTCAAGATGCCGCACTAGCTGAAGGGGAGGGGTGCTTGTCAGTTGACCGCGAAGTGCCTGGTTATGTCGTGCGCCATGCACGCGTCACTGTTGAATATTTTGACAAAGAAGGTGAAAAACACCGTATCAAACTCAAAGGATACAACTCAATCGTGGTTCAACACGAGATTGACCACACCAACGGCATCATGTTCTATGACCGCATCAATGAAAAAGAACCCTTCGCAATCAAAGACGGTATGTTAGTGATTGAATAATAAATAAAAGGGAATCTCTGATATAACAGCATTCCCAATTAAAATTTCTTTATAAAAGCACTATAACTCAAGAATACAAATAAAAAGAACAACTTTGGCTTCTGATAAACAGAAAATCAAGGTTGTTCTTTTTTGTAGTTATCGTGTGAATCTGTCTCAGACTCATGACTTTAGGATGACAAGCAATTTTAACTCAACTGCTATCGCACAAAACAAAGCACCGTTTTGAGGTGGTAAATAGAACTTGTGAAGCAAGTCTCATCTTCATTCGCTTTTGAAACTCTAAAGAGCAATTTTGATGAAAATTTCGTTTTCTGCATTCATTACCTCAACAGTAGGGAAAACTGTTAAGTCACCTTGTGGGGTGAGACTATACGAGACATTTTGCACCGAAGTTTTGAAATAAGATAGCTGAGATTAACATTTTCAAATTTTAATTCCTTTGTGAGCGACTGCACTAGCAATTGTAGGTATCGGTCTCACTCCTATTTTTAGAAGTCAGCTTCCTCTTTCCCAGAAAATAGCTAAAAGAATAATCGCTCCCAACACAGATGGAATAATCGCTGTATCTGACAGATGAGGTCCCCAATTACCAAAGAGCATTTGCCCAAGCCAGGCTCCAAACCAACCTAGTAAAATCTTGCCAATACAGCCCATTCGTTCTCCACGATTGGTGATTGCTGCTGCAATTAGACCAATAATAAAACCGACAAACATACTCCCAATCATTTAGTTATCCTTCCTGATTATTTTATTATTCTCACTTTTGCACTATTTTTATGCAAACAGCAGCTTTTCTTCTTTTTGAAAGAACAGGCACGACTTGCTAACACAGCCAAACTGACCAACGCCACCGAGGCAAGTACTACTTTTCCAGAAAATTCTAGTGAATAATGAAAATCTCTTAGAGCTTTTTTATCTTCAGCTGAAATCATTAACTTCATAATGTATCCTTTCTATTTGTAAATAGCTTACAAAGAACAACAAGAATCTATAAATTTTGTAAAAAATTTTACAAGTAGTAAAATTTCCACTCTACTTTGACTGTTTTAGTAGAACCTTTCAAAAAACAAGGAAGTCATTACCATGAAGCTGCAAAACCAATCATATTTTGCAAACAAACGGGCGAAAATTTTAGTCTAATGGCAACTGTCTCTGATGAAAGTTTCCCACATTCATCAAAAGAAAAGATCTTAGAATAAATCATCAAAGAGACTGAGCTGATTGTCTTCTGGCATATTGCCTAGAATCCCCATTTCATCCATTTTATCAACTAGAGTAGTGGATAAGCCACCGCGCTTGCGCAACTCGGTTTTTGAAAGAAACTCTCCTTCTGCACGCGCTTTAACCAATTGTTTTGCAACGTTGTCTCCCAAACCATCCATAGCAGAAAATGGAGGAATTAAGCTATCTCCGTCAATAAGAAATTCTGTCGCATCACTCTTATAAAGATCGAGTTTGCCAAATTTGAAGCCTCTTTCCAGCATTTCATTGACGATTTCTAGAGTTGTATAAAGGTCAATTTCAACATTGGAAGCTTCATTATTTTTGCGTTTTTCAGCGATTTCGTTCATCTTGCGCTTCACTGCATCTAGCCCACTACTCATGACTTTGATGTCAAAGGCTTTGGCACGAATAGAAAAGTAGGCACAGTAGTAATAAATCGGATGATGCACCTTGAAGTAGGCCACCCGCAAGGCCATCATCACATAGGCAGCCGCGTGAGCTTTGGGAAACATGTACTTAATCTTTCCACAAGATTCAATATACCACTCAGGTACATTGTTTTCCTTCATAGCAGCGATGTAGCCATTTCTTTCTTCGTCAGAAATCTTGAGCCACATGCCTTTCCGCACCCGTTCCATAATGGTAAAGGCCATTTTAGGCTCTAAGCCCTTGTGCATCAGATAGACCATAATGTCATCCCGACAACCGATAACGGTGGACAGGTCAGCAATTCCCTGCTTAATCAAATCTTGTGCATTGCCCAACCATACGTCAGTACCGTGAGACAATCCTGATAATTGAAGCAATTCCGCAAAGGTCGTTGGATGAGTTTCATCCACCATACCCCGCACGAAGTTGGTTCCAAATTCAGGAATCCCCAGCATACCAGTCGGCGTACCTATTTGCTCCTGCGTTACTCCGAGAACACCTGTCCCAGAAAAGAGAGCCATAACTTCTTGATCATCCATTGGAATTTCATTTGGGTCAATGCCTGACAAATCCTGCAATTTCCGAATCATGGTCGGATCATCATGACCGAGTACATCTAGTTTTAAGACATTTTCATCAATATCATGGAAGTTAAAGTGAGTTGTTTGCCATTCAGCAGTCAAGTCATCTGCTGGGTATTGAACCGGCGTAAAATCATAAACATCCATGTAATTTGGAATAACGACGATTCCTCCAGGGTGCTGTCCAGTCGTTCGCTTAACACCTGCTGCACCTTGCGCCAATCGCTCTACTTCTGCGTCACGGTAAAATTTATTGTAATCCCGCTCATACCCTTTCACAAAACCATAAGCTGTTTTGGCAGCGACTGTACCAACCGTACCAGCACGAAAGGCATATTCCTCACCAAAAATATCTCGGACATCCAAGTGAGCACTCGGTTGATCTTCACCAGAAAAGTTCAAGTCAATATCAGGCACCTTGTCACCATCGAAGCCAAGGAAGGTTTCAAAAGGAATATCCTGTCCATTTTTACTCAACTTATGTCCACAATGCGGACAATCTTTATCTGGCATATCAAAGCCTGAACCGTAAGAACCGTCCGTAATAAATTCTGAATACTGGCATTTGCCACAAACATAGTGAGGAGACAAAGGATTCACCTCAGTAATCCCAATCATGGTCGCCACAAAACTAGAGCCAACCGAACCACGTGAACCCACCAGATAGCCACGCTCATTTGAACGCTGTACCAACATTTGCGAAGCCAGATAAATCACGGCAAATCCATTCCCCAAAATGGAGGATAATTCCCGCTCAATTCGTCGGTCTACAATATCTGGTAGTGGATTTCCATAAATTTCAAAGGCTTTGGCATAAGTCATTTCAGCGACTTTTTCCTCTGATTTGTCAATAAATGGCGTATAGAGGTCACCTTTCACCACTTCAATCGGTTCAAAGGTTGCTGCCAATTGATTTGGATTGTCAATAACCACTTTGTGAGCTAATTCATCACCTAAGAAGGCAAATTCATCCAGCATTTCATTGGTTGTGCGGAAATGCGCTTTTGGAAGTGGTGCTGGTTGAGCATTTTCGCCATGCCCAATGGTACGGTTAATCATCGCTCCTTGCCCTAGACTACGGACGATAATTTCTCGATAAATTTCTTCTTCAGGCTCGATATAATGCACATCACCTGTAGCAAGAACAGGCTTGTCTAATCGATTTCCCACTTCAATCAAATTCTTAATAATGGTATGAAGCTCTTCGACATCCTTGACCTGCTCTTTAGCAATCAACGGAGCATAAATTGCTGGCGGCATGATTTCAATAAAATCGTAGTATTTTGCGACTTCCACTGCAGCATCAACACCTTGCGAAACAACCGCGTCAAACACTTCTCCTTCTGAGCAGGCTGTTCCTAAAATCAAGCCTTCTCGGTGCGCATCCAAAACTGTTCGTGGAATCCGCGGTACGCCCTCAAAATACTTTGTATTAGACAAACTGACTAATTTAAAAATGTTCTTCAAACCCGTTTGATTTTTTACATAAATCGTAGCGTGTTTGACCCGCGCTTTTTTATAGGAGTTTTCATCCACCAAATCTGTATTTAGCTTTTGAAGATTGGTAACGCCTCGTTTTTCTGCCGCATCGTTAATGAAAATAAAGAGTAGGCGTCCTGTCGCTTCCGCGTCATAATTAGCCATGTGATGATGATCAAGCGATACTTGAAAACGCTTAGTCAGTGGTCCCAAACCGTGACGCTTGTATTCTGGATAGAGATTGCGAGCAAACTCCAAAGTATCAATGACTGGCTGCGTAATTCGTGGCAGTCCATGCCGTTCATAATTGACATTCATAAATCCCACGTCAAAGGTAGCATTATGGGCAACAAGTACCGTATCTTGACAGAAGTCTTGAAATTCCCGCAAGACCTGCTCCAGTGGCTTCGCATTTTTGACATGCTCATCTGTAATCCCCGTCAGATCTGTCGTAAAAGCACTCAAAGGATGCCCCGGATTGATAAACTCGTCAAACTCGGCAATGACATTGCCCTTGTACATCTTACTTGCCGCGACCTGAATCAAGTCGTTGTAAATAGCAGACAAACCGGTAGTTTCCACGTCAAAGACAACATAAGTGGCTTCCTTGAGCTCCATATCCACTTCGTTATAAGTAATAGGAACTCGGTCTTCCACGATATTAGCTTCCATGCCGTAAATCAGCTGAATACCAGCTTTTTTAGCAGCTTTATAACCATGAGGAAAGCTCTGCACATTGCCGTGGTCAGTAATCGCAACTGCCTGATGTCCCCACTTAGCGGCTGTCGCAATCAATTCCTCCACTTCTGGAAGAGCATCCATAGTTGACATATTGGTGTGCGCGTGAAATTCAATCCGCTTCTCACCTTCTGGCATCAAGTCTTTCCGCTCATAATGTGTCACTTCTTGCACATCTTGGACATTCATGGTCAAGTCATGCGTGAAGTTATTCATTTCAATATTTCCACGCACACGCAACCAAGAATTTTTCCTAATGATGTCAAATTTTTTGGCTTCTTCTTCGTTTTTAAACCATTTCTGAAGGGCGAAGCTAGAAGTATAGTCGGTCATCTTAAAGTTAATCAGCACACGCCCTGTGCGGGTAACTTTTTGCTCAAGATCAAAGACCATACCTTCAAAGACAATGCGATTTTCCTCGGTCTGGATGTCAATCATCTGCGTAATCTCTGCCTTGTCCAGCTTTGGTCGGGCAGCCGCTTTTCGTGCTTGAAAATCAGAATAGTTTGATTTTTCTTCAGCTGGTGGTGGGGCCATTTGTTGCAGCGCTTCGATAGCTTTTAGTGCCTCGTCATTAGCCGCTTGCACAATCTTTTCTTTTTCGGCTTGGAAAGTTTCGACTTGTTGCTGAGTCAAGGCGTCACTTGCTTTGACCTGACAGTGAAAATGCGGAAAGCCAAACTTCACCAATTGCTTGGCTAAATTTGGCAAATGGATTTTCCGAAAATGCTCCGTATCAATACTGGAGGGTCCCTCAATCCAGAGCTGATCGCCGTCCGCATGCACCTTTAACTGTTGGTACATACTACGAAAGCCCTGACTGGCGCAAGGTCCTTCTGTAAAAGCCTCTTTGTAATAATCCTGCAACAGCTCCTCTGTAAAATCTTGATTGGCAGCCTTAATTTCAAAAATAGCTTGGTTGCCCGTCTTAGAAAATTCTTCATTTAAACGTTTTTTTAATTCTTGAAACAACTCAATGGGTAAAATTTCTCCAAAAGCAAACTGAAAATCCCAAACATGACTGACGGTATGCACTAAAACTTGCTCAATTTCTGCATGTAAAAAGGCACTTGATTGTCTCATATCAAGTGGCATATTGATTTGATTCATTAAAATTTCAAACGTAGATGACATCTTTTTTCCTCGCCTTGTAATGAAACCATTTTACCATAAAACAAATGAATTTTCGATTAAAAAATAGATAAGGAATATCCCTCATTGTTTTTAATATAAACCAATCATCTCATCAAGGACGTCAAATGTTAAGCTTTTGGTTTCCGGAACTTTGACAATTTTAAAACGAAAATTCTCATCGCTTTGAACATCAAAAAAGAGAGAACCAATCTGATTCTCTCTTGCACTTAGCGATAGGTTACCCACTACAGTTGACATTGAATCTGTTTTTCCTTTTTATTATTTATAACCTTGCAACGCTTTTTGACGTTCTTCAGTTTGGCCTTTCGCATCTAATTTTTTACCTTTATAAACGGTGCTTTCCCATGAACCGTACATTGGATTTGGGAAGATGATGAACTTTTCACCGAATTCGTTCTTTAATTCTTCTAATTTCTTACTACGTTCTTCTGCTGATGTTTTTGAGAAATCCGCAAAGTCAACGAGGTTATCACCTAAAAGCATGGCCAAATTCGTCGTTTCTTGTACTTTCTGACGGCGACCTTCTTTTGATTTCACACCTTTTTCTAAGAACATCAAATGGTCTTTTCCTTGTACTGGAATGCCTTCTTTTTCCAAATTCTTAATTGTCGCGTCTACCTGGCTCGCATCACGGTCAGAAACATAGTAGATTTGAACACCGTTTTGATGTGCATATTGGAGAAATTCTTTAGCACCAGGAACTGCCTTAGCTGAAGCTTTTTTCACCCATGCATCCCAATTTTTAGGATTAAAGGCCGTACCGTCTTTGACATTTTGAACTTGATAAGGACTGTTGTCTAATACCGTTTCATCTAAGTCAAGAACGATTGAGTAAGGCTTATCTGTCGGTTTTTGCAACAATTCTTTCAAACGATTCGTCGCAACATTATAACCTTGCAGGTACAACGCTTTAGCTTCATCTGACTTTTGATACCAAAGAGTGGACATGGTGTTTTCCCTTGACCGCAATTGATCATAAGTCATCGTAACTTTATTGTCAGATGTGTTGCTTTGCGTAGCCTTATTATCAGTTGCTTTTGTCCCACAACTGGTCAATAAAATAACCGAAGCAAGAGCTGAAAAAATTGTGATTGTGGCTTTAGATGATTTCATAAAACCAATCCTCCTAATATTAATCTGTCAAAATTATAGCGCTTTCACAAAGACATTTCAAGATATCTGTCTAAATGTAGAAGAAAAATAGATTTACAGAAGACAGCTAACAAGTTCATCTAAAATAATGAGCTGTAAGGAGCTTAGAATCCCTACAGCTCACAAACCTTCAATCTTTATTTCTTTTTCTTAAGGACAACTACACTTGATAACAACAAGCCAATTCCTGCTAGCACGCCAGCAATGGAAATTGTCGTCCCTGTGGACGGTAAAGTCTTATCTGCTTTTCCAGCTCCTGCTTGCTGTCGCTGCGTCTGACTAGCTGAAGTATTTGACTGTGTTGACGAAGTCGTTGTTTGACCAGACTCTCCTTTCGGCGTAGAAGGCTTGGTTTGATTTTGTTCTTCTTTTGGTTTTTCTTGATTTGGTTTGCTATTTTTTTGAATGCGTAAAATCGTCGCTGTCAATGGTGCTAAGGTAACCCCGTCTGCTCCTAAGGTCACACCAGCTGGATTTGAAATAGCCGTTACCCCTGCGGTATTACCGTCTGCCACGACTTGAGCATTTGCCAAATGCTTGTAGGCTTCGCCAAAGTTAAACTTCCGCTCCTTGTTATCCGCATTAACAAAGACAGCGTAAATGTCTCCATTTGAAGCCACAACTTGGTAGCCAAGAACTGTATCCTCTTTTTCAACCCCGTCTTTACCCGGCTGAGTGATTAAAGTAACATTTTGATCGACTTCGGCTTTGGTCTTGCGTGTAAAGGCATCTGTTGACTTCCGCAAAGCAATCAGCCCTTTCACATAGTCGCGGCTCTTCGTATTTTCAGGGAATTTGTCACCGTTTGTTGCCTTCGTCCAGTCAAAATGATTGACCGCATCGCTCGAATCATAAGAGTCGTGTATAAAGTAAGGATATTCAAATGGTGTACCGTCCGCATTGGTCAGTAGATGTGATTTATTTGGCACTTTGTCTTCTGAAACCGGATATTTATAAGCAGGGTCACGGAATTGCTTGGTTCGTCCGTATTCTTGTCCAGAGTGAAGGAATGACGTCCCTTGAGAAGTAAGGATCATTAGATTGCCCAAACGCAGGCGACGGTGAATTTCTTGATTGTTCGCTGCGATAGCTGGATCTTTTTTAATAGATTGAGCAATCACATCAAAGAGGGTCAAATTATCATGCGCAGCAATGTACTGAATCACATCTCCCGGATCATCTGCTTCAAAATTCGTTGGTTGTGCTTTGATGTTTTTGAAAACATCTTCGACATTGCGTTTTCCACCTGTGATAAAGGCAGGTGCTCCTTCGTTCGGATAACCAGATTTCAAGGTATTTCGAATATCATCTGAGAATACACCGACTGTATCGGTAGATTTCATCCAAGATTGATCCGCTGGTTGGACTGGTTTATTTTCATCTCCAGCGTAAGTCTTCCACCCCTCACCTAGCATCACCAGATTTGGATTGAGCTTTTTAGCCTCCTCATACGCTTTTTGAATGGATTCTGCATCGTGATCTCCCATCATATCAAAACGGAAGCCATCCACTTTGTATTCGCTCGTCAAATATTTGATAGAATCCACCAAAACACGACGGCTCATGTAGTGCGTCGTTCCCAAACGTCCGCCACCAAAACTAGTTCTAGGAGTGCCGTCTGCATCCATAAAGTGATAGTAATTCGGCTCTAAATCTTCAAAAATAGAGGTCTTTGCCGTGTGATTATAAACCACATCCATAATCACACCCATTCCGCGCTTGTGAATTTCATGAACAAGATTTTTAAATTCTTCAATGCGCTTAGCTGGATCTGTCGGATTGGTTGAATACATTCCTGTCAAGGAGAAGTAGTTTTGTGGATCATAACCCCAGTTGTAGTTGCTATTGCTAGAAACATACTTGTCCAATCTTTCGGCATTTTTCAATTCATTGACAAAATAATAACTTAAAACCGGCAGCAACTGAATATGAGTAACCCCAAGTTCTTTTAAATAATCCAATTTTTCAACGAAAGCTGAGAATGTTCCAAATTGAGACTTCAAATCCTTAGAAATGGCTGCGTCAGAAGTAAAATCACGGACGTGCGTTTCGTAGATAACTGCATCCTCCCGGCTCTTGAAGCCTGGAATGTTCGCATAGGTCAGATTTTTCGGACCAAGCTCACTTGGGTCAACAAAGGCTGCCTTTGCAATCTTGTAAGACTCACCTTTTTCGGCATCTTCGCTGTTCCAAGCTGCCAAAGATTTGGCGTATGGATCCAAAGCTAGTACTTTTTTATCACCGCGCGTGATTTCATAATGATAAAAATAACCGTGATAATCCTTAATTCCTAGATTTGTTTGCGATGTCAAACTTGTCCTCCAAGTACCAGCTTCTCCTTTTGTCATCGCTACTTTACCAACTACTTTGTTCTGATCATTTTTATCATAAACAACCAAATCTACCTGATCCGCACTTGGTGACCAGAAGGTCACATCCACTTTCGTACCTTTTTGGCTAACACGCGCACCCAATTCACCATCATATTTGTAGAGACTATCCTTCAACTGCCAATTCATACTGATTTTAAATTGGTCGTTGCCATACTTTACCGTATAAGGAGCTTGCGCTTGTCCAAAGTCTCCTATGATTTTTGCTTTCTTCGTTTTAGGATCAAGCACAATGTCTTTCACAACCACTTCTTTACTGTCCTTGTCTGTAATTTTTAGATTCTTAAGAATATCTTCCTTTTTGGCATTTTCAAAGGTTGAGAAAGTTGCTTCAATCTCTGTCAAGCTGACATGCTGGGCACCTGTCATACGGATATCATTGACAAAATACGGATTGGTATAAATATTCGGATCTGCATCTCGGAGGAAAATTTGACTGTTTTTCTTCAAATTTGTCAGATTATAATCCTGCGGTTGAATCTTCACATCGTCACCTGATTTGCTTTCATCTAAAAGCAGAAAACCAATTGCTTTTGCAGCATCTTTTAAAGGAACATCTACATAGCGACCATACTTGCCTGTTTTTTCGAAATCCACTCCGTCAGGCCAATTTTTGCTAGGATTTTCCACATCTCCCCAGAGCCAAAGAGACTTCTTGTCATAATTCCCGTCTGTCCGATAATAATTGACTCGCACCATGCCCTCTTTTAGAGGCTCATAGGTATAAAGATTGCAATCCTTGTCAAACCAGACCTCGTTCATATTCGGGCTGAGCAATTCAATCGTCTTGTCACCTGTTAGATTTGTACCTGCTGTATTATTGATTAAGAGACTAATTTTACTCCGTTTTTGTGCCATTTTGACATCAAGATAATAGCCATAATCATCCTTTTTAGCCATTGAAAAGCTAGTTGCTCCTGTCGGCCAGCTGCCTTTTTGGCTGGAAGGTGTCTCCACATCATCCCAGGTCCACAAGCCAAGACTAGCTAAATTCTCCGACGGAAGTGTCTTAAAATGCAGACGAATGCTGCCCTCTTCAATTTTGTCTTCTTTAGCTGGTGTCGCATCTGATGCAACTTTCTCAACAGGCTTCGTTGCCGTTTTTTCTTCTGCTGCTTGTGCAGTTTCCTTCTCCGTAGATTGAACTTCCGTACTTGAATCCGTCGTTGGAGCTGGGGTATTTTCTCTTACGGAGCGAGCTTGAGTCAAGTCAAGTTTTTCTGATGAGCTTCCCTCAGTTGAAGCTGTACGCGAAGAATTGGCAACACTAGGTGTTGCCGAAAGCGAGTTGGTTGCTTGCCCTTGATTTTCCGACTTTTCCGAAACGACTGCTTGATGATTCGTCACTTCTACTTTATCAGACCGCTCACTTGTTGGCGATGTTGGTTGTACCGTTTCAATAGATGTGTTTTCGACACTATTTGCTTCCTCTGCTTGCGCTAAGACATTCCCCGCCAAAAAGACACTAGCAGAAATAGCAATAGACGCTACCCCTACTTTTAATCTGCGGATTCCAAAATGCTGACGCTTCTCAGCTGTTCGAGATTGTAAACGATAAACTTTCTTCATAAAAAGAAAACTCCTTTATTTTTTAGTTGCACAAATATTTTTAGGCTAGTGCAAACGTTTTCTGTAGATATTATATACATTTATCAACAAAATGTAAAGGTTTTCAAACAAAAGATCTCTGTTTTTTTGACAGAGATTAAATGTGTTTTCTATTTTATTTATGTAAGTTGCTTTTAACAGCCAACTTAGCGTCCACTTAAAATCCAATACTCGCTAACCATTTAGTGGCTTCTGTTTGGTTAGACAATACACGCCCTCGAGCGCTATTTTTCACCATTTGATCAATGACCGCTTGAGCTTAACTATAAGTAGAGCCACCAGAAGTTGCGAAAGTTGCAACCCGTTTGCCAGCTAAATTCAGATTTTCCATTACTGTCTGAATAATACGTAGCGGCCATCCCCACCAAATGGGATGACCAATAATGACTTGGTCATACGATGTCAAGTCAGGTAGCTCGCCTTTATAGGTAGGACGAGCACTTTCATCGCCTTGTTCGATATTAGCGCGACTTGTTGGATTATTCCAATTCAAGTCGGCATTCGTATAAGGAACAGCTTCTACGATTTGGTAGACATCAGCACCTAATTTACTAGCAATGACTTCTGCTACTTTTTCAATCGTGCCTGTTTTTGAAAAATGAAGAATAATTGTTTTTGCCATGGTAAACCTCCTTTTGTAGCTATCATTTAGCAGCTTTGCAGTTATCGAAAACACTGACTGTTTTCTGAAGTTATTTTAGATTTTCTCAAGAATGCGCTTCAGAAAGATTGGTTTGGACTTGCTTGAGAATAGCACCGTCAAAACTTTGAGGGTTTGGATGAGTAAAAATAATTAAGATTTTCATGACTGTTCTCCTTTTATATAGATATCAAGCATCTGCTCAATGTTAGTCTGAATGGCTTTGTTGTCAAGGTCACGTCCAATGGGACTGTTCGCCAAAACAGCAAGACCTGAAATAAAACTCCAAAAATGAAACAGTGTTTCAGCTTCGCTGTTGGTAAAGCCTTCCTCCTTACGAAGCTCTAAAACAATCCGTTTAAATGCAGCGAATCCTGGCAAATCAGAATCCAGCGAAATAGTATCCTGAGTGACTTTCATATACTTAAAAGGAAATTTAATGAAGAGGGCTTCAAAGAAATAGGGGTAAGCCTTCGCAAAGATGATAAAGTTAAAGCCCATTTGGGCCAGTTGATTGCGTGCAGAAGCCTTCCAATCGATCTTTTTTTGGATCTCTTGGTTGAGAAAAGCAGAAAGGCGTTTTAAAACGACTTTTAAATAGTTTTCTTTACTTTCAAAATGCCGGTAAGGAGTGCCGTGGGTAACACCGCAGGATTTAGCGACAGTCCTCAGTGATAGCTGGTCGATACCATGGTCTTCAATCTCTTTAATCCCCGTCTGGATCAGTCTTTCTTTTAACTTTGCCGTATTTCGTTTCATTTTTTCCCTCAAAAAGTGTACACTGTCTACTTTCTTAGTATACATTGTATACTTTTTCTTGTCAATATTTTCTGTTTAGAAAAATTTCAGTAAAAAAGAGGATGGGACAAAAGTCCAACCTCAAATATAAAAAGCGAACAAAACTAGTTTTCTGGTAATCAGAATTCTGCTTTGTTCGCTTTTCGCATTTAATTATAGATTTGAAGGGCTTAATAATTGAGATTTTTAAAAATTAAAATCTTTTTGTCCCAAACTCTTCTTTATTAAATAAGTAAGCTAATTTGAAAAACAACAAGTCTCTTATCGCTGGATAAATTCCGATTTGAGTACAATGGTTCTTTTCTCTTCAGATAAAACCTGCTTGAAACTTTTCTGACCCAGCTGATAGAATTTGTTGTCAATGGTGGAGGGAACCAAGAGCGTCCAGCCAGCATGTTTTCTTGCCCCATGATGAAAGGGAGCTGTTTCCCAGCTTCTTCGTAAGCCCGCATAAATCCAGCTGCTATGTCGTCCCCATTTGAAAAAATACAGTCTATCTCTGGGTGTTTCCACAATTCAGAAGCTTTCTGATAAGCGTCTTCTTCTATAGCAACCCCTTCGATAATCACCGGAGTATGCTCCAATCCATAGACCTCATCATAAGCTTCTTTGACCATCCGATAGGTAGAACTGCGCTTGTCTTTACGAGTGAAAATAAGGGATAAATGTTGATAATCCAGTTCTTTCAACCAGCGAAAAGCCTCTCTGCAAGCTGGTTTGCGATCCACATAGACACTACTCAGTTGAGAATGGTTTACCTTTTCTAAGCAGACAATATTTCCGTACTTAGCATAGGAAGCAATGGTTTCCAAATCTATGCTTCGTGAAGTGAAAATCAAATGATCAAAAGCCTGACCTCGCAATTGTTCCAGGTACTGAATCTCTAGTTCTTTGTCATACTGAGACGGTAAAAGCAGCAAATTATAGGCACTTCTCTGCGCTTGATCCAACATACCGTTGATGAGCTTGGTAAAATAAGTGTGACGCACATGAGGAATGACTACACCCACTTTATAAGTATTGCCCAAACTCAGTTCTTTTGCGACTAGATTTGGAGTATAGTCCAGTTCTCTGACAATTTGCAGGATTTTCTCCCGTGCCTCGTCTGATACATATGGGTGATTGTTGAGCACACGCGACACACTGGACACCGAATAGCCACTCAACTTCGCTATTTCTCGAATATTGGTCATCGCGTTCCTTTCTGATTTTCAAGATTAACTGACGAGATACCTGTGAATTCCGTAACCAACTCCGTCCTCATCGTTACTTTTGGTAATTTTAAAAGCATGTGCCTTCACATCCTTAAAGGCATTGACCATGACAATCGGAAAACCAACCATTTCTAGCATCGGAATGTCATTGTGACCGTCACCAAAGGCAGCTGTTTCTTCTTTTTTTAGATTTTCTTTCCGGCTAATGTAATCAATCCCTGATGATTTTCGAGCTTCTTTGCTGGTGATTTCTAAATAAAATCGACCAGAACGCAGAATTGTAACACTAGTTAGTCCTAGACTATTCAGATAAGCCTGCAAATCTTGCATTTCTTCCTCTTCAAAGCTAATCATCATGATTTTAAAAAGATTATCACAAGCTGAAAGAAAACAATCTTCATCATGAACCTGAGTTGGTGCCTGGTGGGTCAAGTCGTATTCATAACGAATTCCTTCATCTATTGTATCACAATACCAATGATTCAAGTCATAATAACTGAGACTGACCTGCGGAAAATGCTGCCGCACAGCCTGTAAAATCGTTGCCGCGGTCTGCTTGAAAATAATCTTGGTGTGCAGCGGACGAATTTGATGATTGACAACCTCATAAATTAAACCACCATTAAAGCCCACTTGCGGACCTTGCAAACCCAACAATTCAATAGCCTCACGCATCTCCATTGGCGCACGCGCAGAGACCAGCGTAATCGGAATAGCTGCTCTGCGAATGCGCCTGGCATTCCTTTCGGAAACTTGCCCCTTTGAATTTAAAAGCGTCCCATCCATATCAGTAAAAATACGTTTAATCGTTCTTGTTTGCATGATTTTTCTCTCCTTTTCTTTATAGATTTGCGCTCCACTCCGAGTTCAAATCTTATTTCTTCGCTAGCTTGACTTCATTGTACAATCTGGAACGCGTTTCATGTCAAGAGGAAAATGAAAAAAAGTGAATTAAATCTTCTAGAGGTAGCAAAATGAAAATGACCTTTAAAAAGGGAAAAGTTCTGACTTAGTTTAATCACTATAGTCTTTTAAGTAGGCTCTTAATTCTCGAATCATAGCTTGGCGGCCTTTGAACCGTTCATCGGCTAGTAAGCGCTCGTACTGCTCTTGTTTCTCTGGACTCAGTTGAGCTTGGTAACTCTTTAGCTGGTCTCGGAGAATCACCAGTTCATCCAGATACAACTCTTTCAGGCTGAGCTTGTGACCAATCTCGCTTACTTCTTCATAAGCTTGACGGTCCAGCTTGCGCTTTTGGCTTTCTTGTTTGCGGAGGATGTCCTTGATGTGATTGCGGAACTTGGTCTTATAGTAAACATAGA
>NZ_KV817452.1:0-254 GCF_001814695.1 Streptococcus sp. HMSC066E07 | reverse complement strand
GGTGATGTTACCGTTGAATACAAGAACAAAAGCGGCGCTACAATTTCACCAAAAGTAACGGATACACCAAGATCAGAAGTCGGAACAGACTATGATACAACCGATCAACGGAAAGAAACAATCACGACAGTTGATGGTAAGAAATATCGTCTTGATCCGAAAGCCACTCAAGGTGCAGAAACAGGAAAAGTCGTTGAAGGCAATACCAATATTACCTACTACTATGATCTTGTACCAGATATTCCAACACCAGA
>NZ_KV817451.1:0-223 GCF_001814695.1 Streptococcus sp. HMSC066E07 | reverse complement strand
ACCATTTGTGAACACCGTTGTATTCTACTAATGGAGAGTAAGTATCTTTCACTTCCATCTTTTCAATCGCTTGACCACGATTAGCTGGTAAATAAGATGTTTCCAGTTCAAAGTTGTAAACTTGTCCAACCTTAACTGTCTTACCACTCAATGAATTCTGGTCTTTTTGACCATCTTCAACAGTTGCTACAACATCTTTCTTCGGATTGATCTTCGGAATGTT
>NZ_KV817450.1:0-1761 GCF_001814695.1 Streptococcus sp. HMSC066E07 | reverse complement strand
AAAATAAAAAAAGATGAAAAAAGGTATTGACAAGAAGAGAAGGAGATGATATACTAAGATAGTTGTCGCTTGAGTGGCGACAAAGACCTTTGAAAACTGAACAAGACGAACCAATGTGCAGGCGACTGTTTAAAGACAGTCCGTCAAACATTAAGAAGAAACAATAAATCTGTCAGTGACAGAAATGAGTGAGAACTCAAACTTTATATGAGAGTTTGATCCTGGCTCAGGACGAACGCTGGCGGCGTGCCTAATACATGCAAGTAGGACGCACAGTTTATACCGTAGCTTGCTACACCATAGACTGTGAGTTGCGAACGGGTGAGTAACGCGTAGGTAACCTGCCTATTAGAGGGGGATAACTATTGGAAACGATAGCTAATACCGCATAACAGTATGTAACACATGTTAGATGCTTGAAAGATGCAATTGCATCGCTAGTAGATGGACCTGCGTTGTATTAGCTAGTAGGTAGGGTAATGGCCTACCTAGGCGACGATACATAGCCGACCTGAGAGGGTGATCGGCCACACTGGGACTGAGACACGGCCCAGACTCCTACGGGAGGCAGCAGTAGGGAATCTTCGGCAATGGGGGGAACCCTGACCGAGCAACGCCGCGTGAGTGAAGAAGGTTTTCGGATCGTAAAGCTCTGTTGTTAAGGAAGAACGAGTGTGAGAATGGAAAGTTCATACTGTGACGGTACTTAACCAGAAAGGGACGGCTAACTACGTGCCAGCAGCCGCGGTAATACGTAGGTCCCGAGCGTTGTCCGGATTTATTGGGCGTAAAGCGAGCGCAGGCGGTTAGAAAAGTCTGAAGTGAAAGGCAGTGGCTCAACCATTGTAGGCTTTGGAAACTGTTTAACTTGAGTGCAGAAGGGGAGAGTGGAATTCCATGTGTAGCGGTGAAATGCGTAGATATATGGAGGAACACCGGT
Organism: Streptococcus sp. HMSC066E07; assembly: GCF_001814695.1. Classification (NCBI taxonomy): domain Bacteria; kingdom Bacillati; phylum Bacillota; class Bacilli; order Lactobacillales; family Streptococcaceae; genus Streptococcus; species Streptococcus sp. HMSC066E07. The sequence goes on along the minus strand of NZ_KV817450.1, from coordinate 821 downwards.
GGCGAAAGCGGCTCTCTGGTCTGTAACTGACGCTGAGGCTCGAAAGCGTGGGGAGCGAACAGGATTAGATACCCTGGTAGTCCACGCCGTAAACGATGAGTGCTAGGTGTTAGGTCCTTTCCGGGACTTAGTGCCGCAGCTAACGCATTAAGCACTCCGCCTGGGGAGTACGACCGCAAGGTTGAAACTCAAAGGAATTGACGGGGGCCCGCACAAGCGGTGGAGCATGTGGTTTAATTCGAAGCAACGCGAAGAACCTTACCAGGTCTTGACATCCCGATGCTATTTCTAGAGATAGGAAGTTTCTTCGGAACATCGGTGACAGGTGGTGCATGGTTGTCGTCAGCTCGTGTCGTGAGATGTTGGGTTAAGTCCCGCAACGAGCGCAACCCTTATTGTTAGTTGCCATCATTGAGTTGGGCACTCTAGCGAGACTGCCGGTAATAAACCGGAGGAAGGTGGGGATGACGTCAAATCATCATGCCCCTTATGACCTGGGCTACACACGTGCTACAATGGCTGGTACAACGAGTCGCAAGCCGGTGACGGCAAGCTAATCTCTGAAAGCCAGTCTCAGTTCGGATTGTAGGCTGCAACTCGCCTACATGAAGTCGGAATCGCTAGTAATCGCGGATCAGCACGCCGCGGTGAATACGTTCCCGGGCCTTGTACACACCGCCCGTCACACCACGAGAGTTTGTAACACCCGAAGTCGGTGAGGTAACCGTAAGGAGCCAGCCGCCTAAGGTGGGATAGATGATTGGGGTGAAGTCGTAACAAGGTAGCCGTATCGGAAGGTGCGGCTGGATCACCTCCTTTCT
>NZ_KV817449.1:0-911 GCF_001814695.1 Streptococcus sp. HMSC066E07 | reverse complement strand
TCAAAATAGCTCAAATTATAAGCCAATAGGATTTGTTCAATCCTCAGTTGTAGTCCAGCTACTCCTCTGGCGAAGGTGTGTTCCATATCAAAGAGAGCACATAACTCAGAAAAGCGCGTTTCAATGGTTCGCCTCATAGCCAGTAATCTCCCATTGTTATGCTGGCTCGCGCTTCCCATATTCTGACGTAAGGGCGTCCATAAATGATACCCTCTCTGTTTCAACCGATCTTTAAGAGTCTGGCTGAGATAACCTAAATCTGCTAAAATCACAGATTGTTGGCAGCCTTCCAATAAATCCTCCACCGCTTTGATATCATGAACAGAAGCTGAGGTGACAATATAGTTCAGAATATAGCCAGATAAGGTAACGAGCATGTAAACTTTGAAACCGTAAAACCACTGGTGTTTTGACGCATTGTAGCCAATGTCTGCCACTCCTTCGAAAATACTTGCTCTATGGTTGCGAACAGACTGACAAAGTGGTAGAGGGAAACTGTCCATGATAACCATATTATTAGAGGGCGCTTGGTCATTCATCGCTTGTCGAATGAGTTGTAGCAACCAAATCAACTGTCTTGAGCGACGATTAAAGCGACTTCTTTCAAGCAGTCGACCACAGGGAAATAGTTGGCAGATTCGGTGAAAATGACGTTGCGATTTGATTCCTAGTTCAGCTTGCAATAACAGTAGGACTAATAGAGATTCATCCGAAACTTTTGACAAGCTGACATTATGACGATGTTTCAATGAATCGGGGCAATAATCCCGATAAAGCTGATGACAAATTTTGGATAATTGCTTCATATTCCATTGTAAATGATGGGATTTAGCGATATACTGTAAGTGTCTCATTGGGACAACCTCCTGTTTGTTTCGTCACTTACAGTATAGTCCAAATGGGCTTTTTAT
>NZ_KV817448.1:141547-167312 GCF_001814695.1 Streptococcus sp. HMSC066E07 | reverse complement strand
AAGGATAACATGAAGGAGAACCCTTTGGTTTTCTGGTAGCTATTCTACTCTTTTTGGTTTCTATTTCGTGCTTCTTAATACACCTAGCTATCTCTTCAGATACTTTTACATACTTTTCAGCAGATAAAGTTAAAACTAGTAGCTGTGATAAATTCAGCATTATAATTCTGTAGTGAAGCATCGATTATGAAATTCTAAAAAACGCCTGCTTACGAAATTGTTTTTTTGTAAAAGCAATTTCGTAAACAAGCGTCTACGTTTCTTATCATAAGATGAGTGTTCCCGCTAGGAAAAATCCTAGCGGTAGACCAGAGCTAGACTAAGAGTAACATTACTCCATCATCATAACACTCAACAAAATTGATAAAAATTATACTAATTCAATGATTGCCATTGGGGCAGCATCACCACGACGTGGTTCAGTTTTAAGGATACGAGTATATCCACCGTTACGTTCTGCATAACGAGGAGCTAAATCAGAGAATAATTTTTGAAGAGCAGTAGTTGAAGTATACTTTTCTGTTTCTTCATCATAGTTTTCTGATGCAATTTCGTTACGAACAAAAGCTGCTGCTTGACGGCGAGCATGCAAATCACCACGTTTACCCAAAGTAATCATTTTTTCAACTGTTTTACGGATTTCTTTAGCACGAGCTTCTGTTGTCACAATTGATTCGTTGATAATCAAGTCAGTGGTCAAATCGCGAAGCATTGCTTTACGTTGTGAGCTAGTGCGTCCTAGTTTACGGTAAGCCATGTTTTCCTCCTTTATTTATCGTTTTTTAATCCAAGACCGAGATCAGCAAGTTTTACTTTCACTTCTTCAAGACTCTTACGTCCTAGATTTCTTACTTTCATCATTTCAGGTTCAGTTTTTTCTGTCAAATCAAATACAGTATTGATACCAGCACGTTTCAAACAGTTGTACGAACGAACTGACAAATCTAATTCTTCAATTGTACGATCCAACACACGATCATCTGAAACTTTTTCTGTTTCTTTCATCACATCGGTAGATTTTGCTACTTCAGTTAAGTTAGTAAACAGGTCTAAATGTTCCGTTAAAATGCGCGCAGAAAGCCCTAGAGCATCTTCTGGAATAATCGTCCCGTCTGTCATGATTTCAAGAGTTAATTTATCAAAACCATCATTGCTACCAACGCGAGCTGGTTCAACTTGATAATTAACTTTTTTCACCGGCGTATAGATTGAATCTACCGCAAGCGTCCCTACTGGTGCATCATCTTTTTTATTTTCATCAGCCGGTACATAACCACGACCTGTATTTACGGTCATAATAGCTTTTAAGCTAGCACCTTCACCAATTGTAAAGAGATAATGATCAGGGTTTACAATTTCAATATCACTATCTGTCAAAATATCACCGGCAGTGATTTCTGCAGGACCTTCAACATCAAGCTCAATTGTCTTTTCGTCTTCGACGTAAGATTTTACAGCAATCCCTTTGACGTTCAAAATAATTTGCATGACGTCTTCACGGACACCTGGAACTGTATCAAACTCGTGTAGAACACCTTCGATATTGATAGATGTCACAGCAGCACCTGGTAGAGATGCAAGAAGTACACGGCGAAGTGAGTTCCCAAGCGTTGTACCATAACCACGTTCTAGTGGTTCTACTACAAATATGCCATAGTCTTTATTTTCATCAATTTTTGTTATATTTGGTTTTTCAAACTCAATCATTTAGTTACTCCCTCTTAAACGAAAAGCAGTGTAATGGTTTATGATTATACACGGCGACGTTTTGGAGGACGAGCACCATTGTGTGGCACAGGAGTCACATCACGAATAGCTGTTACTTCAAGACCAGCGGCAGCAAGAGCACGAATAGCTGACTCACGACCAGAACCTGGACCTTTAACAGTAACTTCAACTGATTTAAGACCGTGTTCTTGTGCAGACTTTGCAGCAGCTTCAGATGCCATTTGGGCAGCAAATGGTGTAGATTTACGAGAACCTTTAAATCCAAGAGCTCCGGCAGATGACCAAGCAATTGCGTTACCATGCACATCAGTAATCATAACAATAGTGTTGTTAAATGTAGCGTGAATATGAGCAATACCAGATTCGATATTTTTCTTCACACGACGTTTACGTGTTGGTTTAGCCAAGACTTTTTACCTCCTTATATTATTTTTTCTTACCAGCAATCGCAACAGCTTTACCTTTACGAGTGCGAGCGTTGTTCTTAGTGTTTTGTCCACGTACAGGAAGTCCACGACGATGACGGATTCCACGATATGAACCAATTTCCATCAAACGTTTGATGTTTAAGTTTACTTCACGACGAAGGTCACCTTCAACTTTGATAGCATCCACTTCACGACGGATAGCGTCTTCTTGATCAGATGTTAAATCTTTCACACGAATATCCTCTGAAACTCCAGCAGCTGCTAAAATTTTCTTAGATGTTGGAAGACCAATACCGTATACATAAGTCAGTGAAACAACTACACGTTTGTCATTTGGAATATCAACTCCAGCAATACGAGCCATTTTTTCTCCTTTCTATTATCCTTGACGTTGTTTGTGTTTTGGATTTGCTGGGCAAATCACCATAACACGACCATTACGACGAATAACTTTACAGTATTCGCAAATTGGTTTGACCGATGGTCTTACTTTCATTTCTTATCCCTCCAAGTATTTCGATTATTTAAAGCGGTAAGTGATCCGTCCACGTGTCAAATCATAAGGACTCATCTCGACAGTAACACGGTCTCCCGCTAAAATACGAATATAGTTTTTACGAATTTTACCAGAAACTGTTGCTAAAATCTGATGTCCATTTTCAAGTTCAACCGTAAACATTGCATTCGGCATTGTATCAACTACTTTGCCTTCAACTTCAATCACATCGTCTTTTGCCACGCAAAAGCACCCCCCTAAATTTCGATTCATTCCTCTGAGCACAGAGGTAACAATTATAAGTCAGACTAATTCATTGTATCACTACTTGTCAAATATTGCAAGTGTAAAAAACGCTTTTATTTTAACTTCAACAAGACTTTTTCAATATCTTTAAATACATCATCAATCTCTTGATTTCCTTGAGTATCATAAACCAAACCTTTAGCGCGATAATGATCAATAATCGGCTGACCTTGTGCAATGTTGACATCCAAACGACGTTTCACTGTTTCAGGTTTGTCATCTTCACGTTGGTAATAATCTTCTTCATTATAATCTGCTGGTGGATTAAATACTTTATGGAAAGTTTCTCCCGTTTTTTTATGAATAATCCGTCCACTCAAGCGCTCTAGTAGACTATTCGGATCTACTTCAATATTGACAACCCCATCCAAAACAAGACCAAGGGCAGTCAATATCTCATCCAACGCATAAGCTTGCTCAATGGTGCGTGGGTAACCGTCTAACAAAAATCCTTTTTCTTTAATATCATCTTGTGATAGTCGTTCTTTGACAATTCCATTGGTCACTTCATCAGGTACTAATTCGCCTTTGTCAATGTATGATTTAGCAAGTACACCCATTTCAGTTTGGTTTGCCATAGCTGCACGGAACATATCCCCTGTTGAGATATGCGCAACACCAAATTCCTCAACGATTTTGGCCGCTTGAGTACCCTTGCCTGCACCTGGCAAGCCCATAATCAAAAGATTCATGATCCTTCTCCTTTTTTGTTTTTAAATAAATCTATTACAAATTCTTAATAAACTTGTTTAAAAACAAAATAGAAAGAGTGGGACAGACTTCAGAAAATCTATGATTTTCGATTTGCTCTCCCACCCCGCAACATAGTTGATTCAGGATGAAAACAAAAACTCATTTTCATCATCAACCACTGCGTTCGTACTTTAACGCAAATTGCTTTTGAAAGTATAGAATATCTTTCTTTACTCTGTTTCTATTCTGTTGTATTCATAAAGCCAGTATATTTTCTCTTCAGAAGGTAACCTTCAAGCTGTTTCATTCCTTCAATACCAGTTGCAATAATAATCAGCAAACTAGTACCACCTAAAGCAACAGCATCTGTCAATCCAAACAAATCTTTTGCTAAAATCGGTAAAATCGAAATAAAGCCCAAGAAAAGTGAACCAACTGTCGCCAGGCGGCGAAGCAGCTTGGACATGTATTCTTCTGTACCTTTACCCGGACGTACACCATGAATATAAGCACCACTCTTTTGCAAATTCTCTGCAGTTTTCTCTGGATTAATTTGTACAAATGTATAGAAAAATGTAAACAAAATAATCAAGAGTGCGTACATCACAATTCCGCTTGCGGTTGTTGTTGCAAACAAGGACTGAGCCACTCGAACCCACTGTGCATTATGACCTGTAGCTGTCAAGAATTGGAAAATAGCTGCGGGTGCGGCAGTAATTGAACTTGCAAAGATAACCGGAATAACACCTGCTGGATTGACCTTCAAAGGAAGGTATGAGCTAGAAGGCGCACCTTGCGCAATCTTTGTATACTGGATTGGAATTTTGTATTCTGCTTGTTGAACGAATGTTGTAAAGTAAACAATGAGCAAAACAGCTATAATCAGAATAGTCACAAAAATGATAGATGAAGTAATACGGCTGCTTGGTACATTGACAAAGTAGTCTACATATATACTCTTAATCATTCCTGGAATTGCTGCTACGATACCTGCAAAGATAATCATAGAAACACCATTACCATAGCCTTTATCTGTGATTTGTTCCCCTAACCAAGTCACAATCATAGAACCTGTTGTCAAAAGGAAACCAATCAGCAAATAAGTTTGCCAGTTAGGTGTTGCCACCAACTTAGCACTAGACAAGGTATGGAAACCTGCTGTAATACCGATAGATTGAACAAACGCCAAGACTAAGGCAATATAGCGCGTTGCTTGATTTAACTTTCTTCGTCCAACTTCACCTTGCTTGCCCCATTCTACAAACTTAGGTAAAATATCCATTTGTAGCAATTGAACAACAATAGAGGCGGTAATATACGGACTAACTCCCAATGCAAATACTGAGAAATTTCGCAAAGCATTACCTGACACAAGGCTGAGCATGTTTAGAAATGAAAGCCCATTAAGAGCTTCCAAGCTTTTTGCATTAACACCTGGAACAGTAATCGTCGTACCAATTCGAAATACCAATACAATAAAAATTGTAAAGAGAATTTTTGAACGAACCTGTTTGATTTTTAATGCATCTTTTAATAGTTTAAAAAACATAGGTCACCTCGCTTAGATGACTTCCACTGAACCACCTTTAGCAGTGATAGCTTCTTCGGCTGATTTAGAGAATTTAGCTGCCTTCACAGTCAATTTCTTTGTCAATTCGCCGTTACCAAGAATCTTAACACCAGATTTTTCAGCTTTTACAATTCCTGCTTCAATAAGGACAACTGGAGTTACTTCTGTCCCGTCTTCAAAAACATTCAATTGATCAAGATTTACAATTGCGTATTCTTTACGATTGATATTCAAGAAACCGCGTTTTGGCATACGACGGAACAATGGTGTTTGTCCACCTTCAAAACCAAGACGAACTTTACCACCACTACGAGCTTTTTGACCTTTTTGACCACGTCCAGCTGTTTTACCATTACCAGATGAAGTACCACGTCCAACACGGTTGCGGACTTTACGAGAACCTGTAGCAGGTTGTAATTCATGAAGTTTCATTATATTTTTTCTCCTCTTTTGTAAAATGCTAGCGCTTATACTGAGAAAAAGGTGTCCTCAGTATAAACTCGCCTATACATATATTTAGTTTAAGGGGCTGAGAAAATCCTCTCATCCCCTAGTTTATTTCAATTTAAAGTTTTGTTAGCGAAATGATTGCTTACTTAACTTCTTCAACAGTTACCAAGTGTGATACTGCTGTAATCATACCACGAACAGCAGCATTATCTTCTTTGATAACTGAGCTATTTAATTTGCCAAGTCCAAGTGCTACAACAGTTTTACGTTGTGACGGAATGCGTCCGATTGGAGACTTTGTCAAAGTGATTTTAATTTGAGCCATGTGAATCTCCTTTCTTATGCTAAGTCAGAAACTGAAATACCACGAAGGGCAGCAACTTCTTCAGCGCGTTTTAATTGTTTCAAACCTTCAACAGTTGCGCGAACGATGTTGATTGGAGTGTTAGAACCAAGTGATTTAGATGTTACATCTGCTACACCTGCCAATTCAATGACGGCACGAACAGCACCACCAGCAGCTACTCCAGCACCTTCTACAGCTGGTTTCAACAAGACACGAGCCCCACCAAATTCAGATGTTACTTCGTGTGGAATTGTTGTGCCAACCATTGGTACTTCAATTAGGTTTTTCTTTGCATCTTCAACGGCTTTGCGAATTGCTTCTGGTACTTCTTGAGCTTTACCAGTACCAAAGCCAACACGACCATTACGGTCACCAACAACTACAAGAGCTGCAAAACGAAGACGACGTCCACCTTTAACAACTTTTGTAACACGGTTAATCGCAACTACGCGTTCTTCAAGTTCAACTGCATTGTCTTTAAATGCCATTTTTTAGTGTCCTCCCTATTAGAATTTCAATCCGTTTTCACGAGCTGCATCAGCCAAAGCTTTTACACGTCCGTGATATAGATATCCACCGCGGTCAAACACCACTTCAGAAATACCTTTAGCAACTGCACGTTCAGCAACGAGTCTTCCAACAACAACGGCTTGTTCAGTCTTAGTTCCTTTTGAAACTTCTTTGTCAAGAGTTGAAGCGCTTGCGAGCGTTACACCCGCTACGTCATCAATTACTTGAGCGTAGATGCCTGTATTAGAACGAAAAACGTTCAAACGTGGGCGATCAGCAGTTCCAGAGAGTTTTCCGCGAACGCGACGATGGCGTTTTTGGCGGACTTTGTTTTTATCTGGTTTCGAAATCACAATTTTCACCTCTTAATTTTATTGTGTGCCTAAGCACAAAGTTGGAAATAATTATTTCGGTTGAAGAACAACCGTTTAACATTATTTACCTGTTTTACCTTCTTTACGGCGAACAAATTCACCAACGTAGCGGATACCTTTCCCTTTATATGGTTCAGGAGCACGCAAGCTACGGATATAAGCAGCAGTTTGTCCAACTACTTCTTTTGAGATTCCGTTCACAACAATAGTCGTTGGATTTGGAAGTTCAAAAGTAATACCTTCAGGAGCTTCCACTTCATCTGGATGAGATTTACCAACTGAAAGTACCAATTTTTTACCTTGAAGTTGAGCACGGTATCCAACCCCACGCATTTCAAGTTCTTTCTTGAATCCTTCTGATACACCATGAACCATGTTGTTCAAAAGAGCACGAGTTGTTCCGTGGATTGTTTTCATTTCTTTTGTATCGTTTGGACGGTGAAGAGTTACTTCAGTTCCTTCCACACGAATATCAATATCTTTAGAGAACGTACGAGTGAGTTCTCCTTTAGGTCCTTTTACAGTTACTACATTGTCTTTGTTTGTCAATTCGACACCCGCAGGCAATGCAATAACTTTATTACCAATACGTGACATGTTATTTTTTCTCCTGTTAAATTGTCAGGTCGTCCGAGGACGGCCAGTTTTCACGGGGGAACTATCATAGCAGTTTGTATGATAGTTCTAACGTTTTATTCAAATATATCATTCAAATCAGTTTTGCCAATCTGAACACGAGCTACGGCCTGTGTGAAAAAGATAAATTTATCTTGAATGCGGGCATTCATCGCTAGATTTCCTATTTTCACTTTGTCCGTCACGCTCTTTGTATCATGCAATTACCAAACGTAGGCGATTACTTCCCCACCAACATTCTTTTGGCGTGCTTCTTTGTCAGTCAACAAGCCTTCAGATGTTGAGATAATCGCAATTCCAAGTCCATTCAAGACTTTTGGAAGATCTTCACATTTTTTGTAAACACGAAGTCCTGGTGTTGAAACACGTTTCAAACCAGTGATAACTTTTTCACCGTTTTGACCGTATTTAAGGAATACACGAATAACACCTTGTTTATCATCTTCAATGTACTCAACGTTCTTCACAAAACCTTCGCGTTTAAGGATTTCAGCAATCCCTTTTTTGATATTTGATGCAGGTACTTCTAGCACTTCATGTTTTGCTTGATTCGCATTACGAATACGTGTCAAAAAGTCTGCAATTGGGTCAGTCATAACCATTTTATTTTTCTCCTCTTACTAGTAGTTTGATAATTCACTTGCTAGTTAATGATTGAGCTAGGCTCATAAGTTTTGTTTATAGATTTCATTTCCTAGATAAGTCTAGGCATTCGCTCGTAGGCATAACTTGAGTTAAGTAAGAGCGAATAACAACGACTCATGACGAAAAGGAAACTATAATTACCAAGAAGCTTTGGTAACGCCCGGAATTTGTCCTTTGTATGCCAATTCACGGAAGCAAACACGGCAAAGTTTAAACTTGCGGTAAACTGAATGTGGACGACCACAACGTTCGCAACGAGTGTAAGCTTGCGTAGAGAACTTCGCAGGGCGTTTGTTCTTAGCAATCATTGATTTTTTAGCCAATTTATTTACCTCCTAGATTATTTTGCAAAAGGCATTCCAAGGCCTGTAAGCAATTCACGTGATTCTTCATCCGTGTTAGCAGTTGTTACAATAACAATGTCAAGACCGCGAGTCTTGTCAACATCATCAAAGTTGATTTCTGGGAAAATCAATTGTTCTTTCACACCAAGTGTGTAGTTCCCGCGTCCATCAAATGATTTTGTTGGAACACCGTGGAAGTCACGAACACGTGGAAGTGATACAGTAACCAATTTATCCAAGAATTCATACATGCGTTCACCACGAAGAGTTACCTTAGCACCGATCGCTACACCTTCACGAAGACGGAAGCCGGCGATAGATTTTTTAGCTTTAGTGATAAGTGGTTTTTGACCTGAGATAAGAGCAAGCTCTTCAGCAGCTTTTTCAAGATTTTTAGCATTTGAAACAGCGTCACCAACACCCATGTTCAAAACGATTTTATCCACTTTTGGCACAGCCATAACAGATGAGTAGTTGAACTTTTCAGTCAAAGCAGGAACTACTTCTTTAAGATATTTTTCTTTTAAACGATTTGCCATTATACTTCTCCTTTCCTTCGTGATTAGTCAAGCACTTCGCCTGATTTTTTATTGTAACGAACTTTTTTGCCGTCTACAAACTTGTAGCCAACACGTCCTGCAACACCATTTTTGTCAAGTACTTGAACGTTTGACACATGGATTGGTGCTTCTTTTTCCACGATAGCACCTTGAGGGTTTTCGTTATTAGGTTTTTGGTGTTTCTTGATGATATTTACACCTTCAACAACAACTTTATTTACTTTTGGAAGTGCGGCAACGACTTTGGCTTCAACACCTTTGTCTTTACCAGCAATCACGCGAACTTTGTCGCCAGTTTTTACAAACATTGGTTTCTCCTTTGATTTCTTACGCCCTGAAGGGCACCCTATCTGTCGAAGATAGGGGACTTAGTTTGTTTTTGATTAAAGTACTTCTGGAGCAAGTGAAACGATCTTCATGAATCCACCTTCACGCAATTCACGTGCAACTGGACCAAAGATACGTGTTCCGCGAGGAGTTTTATCATCACGGATAATCACTGCAGCATTTTCGTCAAATTTGATGTATGAACCATCTTTGCGACGAGCACCTGATTTAGTACGAACGATAACCGCTTTTACAACGTCACCTTTTTTAACCGCACCACCAGGAGTAGCTTGTTTTACAGATGCAACGATGACATCACCAATGCTAGCGAATTTACGCTTTGAACCACCAAGAACTTTGATTGTCAAGATTTCGCGGGCACCGCTGTTGTCAGCAACTTTCAAACGAGTTTCTGTTTGAATCATTTAAGTTTTCTCCTTTCTGGTTTGATTAGATGATAACTGCTTCTTCTACAACTTCTACAAGACGGAAGCGTTTTGTAGCTGAAAGCGGACGAGTTTCCATGATACGAACAATATCGCCTTCTTTAGCGATGTTATTTTCATCATGCGCTTTGTATTTTTTAGAGTAGTTAATACGCTTACCATAGACTGGGTGGTTACGTTTTGTTTCAACTACAACTGTGATTGTTTTATCCATCTTGTCAGAAACGACGCGTCCAACAAGCGTTTTACGTTGATTACGTTCCATTTTAGAATTTCTCCTTTCCCAAGTCTATTATTTCATTTCTGATTGAACAGTTTTGATACGAGCGATTTGCTTTTTCACTTCTTTCAAGCGTGCAGTTTGTTCTAATTGACCTGTTGCTGCTTGGAAACGAAGATCAAACAATTCTTTCTTCAATTCTCTTTCACGCTTCGCGAGTTCTTCTTGAGAAAGACCACGAAGTTCTTTAACAAATTCTTTTACTTCATTAAGTTTCATGCCTTCTCCTTATTCAGCTTCACGTTTCACGAATTTTGTTTTAACTGGTAATTTGTGGCTTGCAAGACGAAGCGCTTCACGAGCAACTTCCTCAGGCACACCAGCGATTTCAAACATCACTTTACCACGTTTAACTGGCGCAACCCAACCTTCTGGAGCACCTTTCCCAGATCCCATACGAACCCCGATAGCTTTGGCAGTGTATGATTTGTGTGGGAAGATTTTAATCCAAACTTTACCACCACGTTTCATGTAACGCGTCATAGCGATACGAGCAGCTTCGATTTGGCGGTTTGTGATCCAATGGCTAGTAGTCGCTTGAAGACCATATTCTCCAAATGCTACTTCTTTACCACCTTTAGCTTCACCGCGCATTTTACCACGAAATTCGCGACGGTGTTTAACACGTTTAGGTACTAACATTGGTTATTTACCTCCTTTAGTGTTTTTACGAGCTGGAAGAACTTCTCCGCGGTAAATCCAGACTTTAACACCAAGTTTACCGTAAGTAGTATCTGCTTCTTCCCAAGCGTAATCAATATCTGCACGAAGCGTATGAAGCGGAACAGTTCCTTCAGAATACCCTTCACTACGAGCGATATCAGCACCGTTCAAGCGGCCAGATACTTGAGTTTTAATTCCTTTAGCTCCCGCACGCATGGTACGTTGGATTGCTTGTTTTTGAGCACGACGGAAAGCAACACGTTGTTCTAATTGGCGAGCAATTCCTTCACCAACAAGATGAGCATCCAAATCTGGTGATTTGATTTCAATGATGTTGATGTGGACTTGTTTACTAGTCAATTTGTTAAGCTTTGCACGAAGTGCATCAACGTTTGCTCCACCTTTACCGATAACCATACCTGGTTTAGCAGTGTGAAGAGAAACGTTTACTTTATTTACTGCGCGTTCGATTTCAATAGTTGAAACAGCTGCGTCAGCTAATTCTTTTTGAACGAATTTACGGATTGCAAGATCTTCATGAAGGTAATCCGCGTATTCTTTTTCAGCATACCATTTGGCATCCCAGTCACGGATGATACCGACACGCATACCTATTGGATGTACTTTTTGACCCACGATTTTACCTCCTTATTTTTCTGCAACGACCACTGTGATGTGGCTAGTGCGTTTGTTGATTGGTGAAGCTGAACCTTTTGCACGTGGACGGAAACGTTTCATTGTTGGTCCTTCGTTTGCGTAAGCTTCAGATACTACCAAGTTTGCTTTTTCCAAACCAAAGTTGTTTTCTGCATTAGCGATTGCTGAGTTCAACACTTTTTCGATAATGCCAGCAGCTTTGTTTGGTGTGAATTTCAAGATTGCGATTGCGTCAGCGACGTCTTTCCCGCGGATATTGTCAAGAACTAGACGAGATTTACGAGGTGAAACGCGCACTGTACGAGCCATTGCTTTAGCTGAAGTAATTTCTGCCATGTTTTTCTCCTCTCTTATCTACGTGTTTTCTTGTCGTCAGCAGCGTGACCTTTGTAAGTACGAGTTGGTGCAAATTCACCAAGCTTGTGCCCTACCATGTCTTCTTGGATGTAAACAGGAACATGTTTACGTCCATCATAAACTGCAATTGTATATCCGATGAAACTTGGGAAAATCGTTGAACGACGTGACCAAGTTTTGATGACTTTTTTCTTTTCGTCGTTGGCTTGAGCTTCAACTTTTTTCATCAAATGCTCATCGACGAAAGGTCCTTTTTTAAGACTGCGTCCCATTTTTATGTTTTCTCCTTTAAAATATGTACCACAACGGCTTGCACTGACAATCAGCGCTACCGAGCTGGCGGATAGATTGTTTTAGATTATTTCTCGTTGCGACGACGAACGATGAGTTTGTCAGATTTCGCTTTTTTGTTACGAGTTTTAAGTCCAAGAGCAGGTTTGCCCCATGGAGTAGATGGCGCTTTACGACCAACTGGTGCTTTACCTTCACCACCACCGTGCGGGTGATCGTTCGGGTTCATTACAGAACCGCGAACTGTTGGACGAATACCTTTCCAACGGCTACGTCCAGCCTTACCAAGGTTAACCAATCCATGTTGTTCATTTCCAATAACACCGACAGTTGCACGGCAAGTCCCAAGAATCATGCGAACTTCGCCTGATTGCAAACGAACAAGAACATATTTGCCTTCTTGACCGAGCACTTGAGCAGAAGCTCCAGCAGCACGTACTAATTCACCACCATGTCCTGGTTTCAATTCAATATTATGAATCAATGTACCAACCGGGATATTAGCAAGTGGAAGAGCATTTCCGACTTTAATATCCGCTTCTGGTCCAGAAACGATGCGTTGACCGACTTCAAGGCCTTTAGGAGCGATGATATAAGCTTTCACACCGTCAGTGTAATGTACAAGAGCGATGTTTGCTGAACGATTTGGATCGTATTCAATTGTTTTAACAACTGCTTCAACACCGTCTTTGTTACGTTTGAAGTCAATCAAACGGTAATGGCGTTTGTGTCCACCACCTTGGTGACGAACAGTGATACGACCGTTGTTGTTACGACCCGCTTTGTTGTTCAAAGAAACAAGCAAAGTTTTTTCTGGAGTGCTCGTTGTGATTTCAGCGAAATCCAAAGAAGTCATATTACGGCGACCATTTGTAGTTGGTTTGTAAACTCTGATTCCCACGATATTTCCTCCTTAGATTATTCTGCTTCAGCACCGAACAACTCGATTGCTTTAGAATCAGCTGTAAGAGTGATGATAGCTTTTTTAGTTTTGTTTGTAAAACCAGTATAACGCCCTACACGTTTTGCTTTTGGTTTTACATTGATCGTGTTCACGTTTGCAACTTTCACTCCGTCAAAAGCAGCTTCAACCGCTTGTTTGATCAAAAGTTTATGAGCGCGAGTGTCCACTTCAAATACGTACTTACCTTCTTCAAGAAGAGCCATTGTGCTTTCTGTGATGATAGGCTTTTTGATTACGTCATACAAATTCATTATGCAAGAACCTCCTCGATTGTAGAGATAGCTTCTTTAGTAACAAGAAGTTTGTCGCTATTTACGATATCAAGAACACTTGCAGTTGTTGCTGTTGCAACTTTCACATTTGGAAGGTTACGAGCTGAAAGTGTAGCAAATTCGTTTCCTTCTTCAAGAATTACAAGTACTTTTGAATCAATGCCAAGTGCAGCAAGTACTTTCGCAAACTCAGCAGTCTTTGGAGCTGTAAATGAAAGGCTGTCTACAGCTACGAATTTGTCCTCAGCAACTTTTTCAGAATAAACTGATTTAAGTGCCAATCTACGAACTTTTTGTGGAAGTTTGTAGGCGTATGAACGAGGAGTTGGACCAAATACGGTACCACCACCACGCCATTGTGGAGAGCGAATAGAACCTTGACGCGCACGTCCAGTTCCTTTTTGACGCCATGGTTTGCGTCCGCCACCTGATACTGCAGAGCGGTTTTTAACAGCGTGAGTTCCTTGACGAAGGCTTGCACGTTGACTGATAACAACATCAAATACAACTGATTCATTTGGCTCAATACCAAATACTGCATCGTTAAGAACTACTTCACCAGCTTCTTTACCAGTTTGGTCAAATAATTTTACGTTTGCCATTATGACTGATTTCCCCTTTCTTTATTATTTACCAGCTTTAACTGCTGACTTGATAGTGATAAGAGATTTCTTAGCACCAGGCACGTTACCTTTGATGAGGATAACGTTTTTCTCTGGAACAACTTGTGCGATTTCAAGGTTTTGAATCGTTACACGGTTGCCACCCATGCGTCCTGCCAAGTGTTTGTTTTTGAAAACACGGTTAGGCGCAACTGGTCCCATAGAACCAGGACGACGGTGATAACGAGAACCGTGAGCCATTGGACCACGTGATTGACCGTGGCGTTTGATAACACCTTGGAAACCTTTACCTTTTGAAGTTCCTGTTACATCAACAACATCGCCAGCTTCGAATGTATCCACTGTGATTTCTGCACCGACCTCTAAGCCTTCAATGTTTTTGAATTCACGAATGAAGCGCTTAGGAGCCGTGTTAGCTTTCGCTACATGTCCTTTAGCAGGTTTGTTGCTCAATACATCACGAAGATCGTCAAAACCGACTTGAACAGCGTTATAACCATCTGTTTCAACTGTTTTTACTTGAAGAACCACGTTTGGTGTTGCTTCAACAACAGTTACAGGGATCAATTCGCCAGCTTCAGTGAAGATTTGAGTCATTCCCACTTTTTTCCCTAAGATTCCTTTTGTCATGAGAAAATGTTTCCTTTTCTATATTTTTTCAAAAAGTTTTTAACGAGCGTTTTTTATGCTCAAGATTAAGATATTAAGGGCGTTAAGAGAGTCTGGCAAAAATAGGAAACTGACGCAGTGTTCGACAAACACTAGGAAGTTTATCTTTTTTGCAGAGCTCTTATCCCGTATTCAGTTAAATCCGAATACTTTTATCTTGCATCTGATTAAAGTTTGATTTCCACGTTCACACCACTTGGAAGATCCAACTTCATCAAAGCATCAACCGTTTTTTGAGTTGGGTTGATGATGTCAATCAAGCGTTTGTGTGTACGCATTTCAAATTGTTCGCGAGAATCTTTGTATTTATGAGTCGCACGAATGATTGTGTAGAGGCTACGCTCAGTTGGAAGTGGGATTGGTCCTGCAACTTCTGCACCTGTACGAGTAGCAGTTTCTACGATTTTTGCAGCCGCTGTATCAAGTGTACGGTGTTCGTACGCTTTCAAACGGATACGGATTTTTTTGTTTGCCATCTTTTTCTCCTTTTCGTCTATTTAAGATAATAGGCTAGCTCCACAAGAAAACCGAGACGCCATTGCGTGGCAATGCAACCGAGCGTGTCGCAACCTCTTGCATCAAAGCTACAGACTGTTTTTTCACAGCACCATAATAGAATAACACAAAGATTCACTGATTGCAAGGGATTTGATAATTTTTTTGAGATTTCTTTGACAAAAAGAGACTTTACAAGGCAAAAAACGAATTTAGCTCGGCGAAGGATAAAAAACAAGAGAAGACTTACTAATTTCTCTTGTTCATATTTTCTAAATAATGAGTATTGAATATTATTTTTTGTCTTGCTTTATTGGTACTATTGAAACACCCCAAGCAACAATCGCTCCGTAGATAGTGGATAACAGTCTATTTGCTACGTAGAGCAAGTCTCCTTTTCCCATAATCGCAACAATCAGTAATGTTAAAACTGCAATTCTCGCTAAGAAAGGAGGTAAGGCAACCGATTTGCTAACATATAGAGTTCCAAGAATAGCTAACATTAACAGACAGAACAATGTTATCTTACTTGGGATGAAATGATAACAGCAAATCAAAAGAACAGCCGCTAAACCACCTACCAGCATTGCTAGAATCCGATAATATTCACTTTTTTGCTTGCCAGCCCCTCTTCCTGTACACACAGCAAAGCCGAAAAAGAAGCCGGTAAAATACCTAAAAAAGGAATAAGCCAGGCACTTACAATACAAAACATAACTGAGACAACGATTTTAAAATCGAGTGAATTTAATTTCATTTTTTTATCTCCTTGATTATTTGTTCTAATTGTAACACTAAACCAATCAATCGCAAAGAGCATTTTCTAAACAAAAACACCACTAACATAATGTAGTGGCATTTGGGAGATTATGAAAAAGAAAAGTTTTAGGATAAATATAGAATAACTTTTCAACCTTAAAACTAGCTTAACGTAACTTTATCTTTTAAAATAGAGATTTTTTAACTTTAAAAGTATTTCCCGATTGACAAATCAATATATCTGCAAGGTCGTGATAAGGTCTATAATAACGCTCATATTGCTCACGACGCGCTTGGTGCGTTCTCTCAATCCACTCAGGCTGCCGATTACGTACTGCTACATCACGGGACAAGCGGCGATCTAATTCCGTCGCTGCATCGGTGTAAAAACAAATGGACAAATCAAACAACTCTTTCGGCAGAAAAGCAACTGACATGCCTTCTACAATTAGAATTGATTTTTCCACTGAAAGTCGTTGACTTGGTGCCCAAGGTTGATCAATCGTCACTATATCACAGCCAGATTGCAAGGCTCTTATATCACGTTTCAAGCTCTTCAATTCATGAACCACTGGAAGACAGGCTGTCACTTTTTGCTCTGGAAATTCTCTAACTGCCAGCAAGTCACGATATTCCCCGTCTATTATATAAGGATCAGCCGCAAGCAGATTAACTCGCTCTCGCCCCAGACTTTCTACTAAACGTTTGGCAAAAGTAGATTTTCCAGAAGCACCGTGACCGTAAATCGCTAGCGTATGTTTTTTCCCATCCAGCAAATAATTCTTGACTACTTCTACTAACGACTTCTCACCGTGATTCATCTAGAAATTCCTCTTTGAATGATTGTAACCATAGCGCTCGATGAAATCTTCACGAAATTCAAGCAAATTGTCATCTAGAATGGCTTGGCGGACATTTTTCATCAGATTGATGAGGAAATAGAGATTATGATAGCTGGTTAGACGGAGTCCAAAGGTTTCATCGGCCTTAAGTAAATGACGAAGATAAGCACGCGTATAGTTTTTGCAGGTGTAGCAATCACAGTTATGATCCAGCGGTGTGAAATCCTCTGCAAATTGAGCATTTTTTACGACCAAACGCCCCTCACTGGTCATGCAGGTACCATTTCTGGCAATTCGTGTCGGCAGCACGCAGTCAAACATATCCACACCACGTATTACCCCGTCAATCAGGCTGTCTGGCGCTCCCACTCCCATGAGGTAGCGGGGCTTGTTTTCAGGTAACATCTGTGTTGTAAAGTCCAATACTGCATTCATCTCTTCATGAGATTCACCTACAGCTAAACCACCAATGGAATATCCTGGAAAATCCATACTAACCAAATCATGGGCTGACTGGCGGCGCAAATCTTCAAAACCAGCACCCTGCACAATCCCAAAGAGACCCTGGTCATGCGGACGGCGATGCGCTTTGAGTCCACGCTCTGCCCAGCGGCTGGTCCGCTCAATGGATTTCTTGACATAATCGTACGGTTGATAGAACTGCGGGCATTCATCAAAGGACATCATGATGTCACTGCCTAGATTGTTTTGAATAGAAATGGCCTTTTCTGGGGAGAGAAACATTTTTGCGCCGTTCAGGTGATTCTTGAAGGTCACCCCTTCTTCGGTGATGTTACGGCTGTCTGCCAAGGAATAAACTTGAAAACCACCGCTGTCTGTCAGAATAGCCTGATCCCAGTTCATAAATTTATGAAGCCCACCAGAACGCGCAATCAGCTCATCACCCGGCCGCAACCAGAGATGGTAGGTATTGGATAAAATAATCCCTGAACCCATTTCTTTGAGTTCTTCTGGCGACTGCGTTTTTACAGTTGCCTGAGTTCCCACGGGCATAAACATGGGAGTTGGGAAAGTGCCATGCGGCGTGATAATTTCTCCCAAACGAGCACCTGTGTGCTTCTCTTTTTTAATCAAACGATATTGAATCGGTGAATCTGACATTTTTACCTCCGATACTGGAAAAAACAGTCCCAGACCTTCATTTTACAGTGTGTGAGTTCATTTGACTCACAACATCCTGTATGATTTTATCAAAAAAAGGAAGAAAGATAAAGTAGATAAAAACTTTTCTTTCTCTTAGAAGAATATGGTATAATATTTTTCAATATAGGAGGCAAATATGAACTTAAGTGAATTGCGAGCAGAAGCTCGTCGTATCCAGCGCCAAACCAAGGGAATCTACGCACTCTTTTTAGTGCCAATTGTGACTGCGATTGTTTCCGTTGTTTACAATTATTCTTCAGACACCTTGTCCAATAATATCTTACAATATGGTATCCAAAATACGGTTGTCCACGGGATCAATCGCTCATTGTTCCCAGTAGCGATTAGTTTTATCGTATCTTTCTTTTTAACTGCTGCCTTTTGGACCTTACTGGAAGTCATTCGTGGAAAACGACAAGAGGTGCATTTTACAGATTCCATTCGGACTTTTGACAGTAAAATAATTGGTCCTGTTTTCATGACACTTTTGCTCAAGCGTATTTTACTATTTCTATGGAATCTTTTCGTCTGGATTGGGAGCGGCATGATGATTCTTGCTAGTTTTAGTATCATTAAACTCCTCCCCAATTCTCAAGATATCTCACAAAACGTTGCGCTTCAAACAACTATTGGAACTTTATTGCTCTACATTCTTATCGGTTTTCTCTTGATGATTATAGGCGTTCTGATTGCACTCCCTCAGTACTATGCCTATTCTCAAGTGGAATTTATCCTCTTTGACAGCTTGGAAAACAATAGCTACGATGGCGCCTTTAAAGTAATCCGTGCGAGTCGTCAGATGATGAAAGGTTACAAGGGAAAGAGATTTGTTCTTGATTTAACCTTTATCGGTTGGTACTTGCTAAGTGCCCTTACTTTTGGAATTGCTTCTATTTATGTTTATCCCTACGTTTATACAGCTCAGACTCTTTTCTATGAAACTGTCAGAAAGGAAAAAGAACAAACTCCGATTTTTTCTTAATTTTTCTAACTCTGAAAAATAAAATTAACCTCACAAAGACTTGGACAGTTGTTCAGGTCTTTTAAGTTCACTCTATTTTTATCTCGCACAATCACTCAACTAACGCGCAGTATCATAAACTCTACACAAAAAAGCCACCAATTGGGTGACTTTATTAGGGAGATTATTATGAAAAAGTTTAGGATTTCTATCAAACAAAGTTAGGAGGTCTTCATTTGATAAATATAGTATAACCAAGTTAGCTTAAACCAAACTTAATTTTTTAGAACAAATTGATTTTTTTAGAAATTTCTTGAAAGGCATCTTTCAGCGAATCTTGATCTGTAAAAGTTGCTACTTCCCAACCTAAGAAATCACATTCTTTCCACCAACGTTTCATGTCAGCTGGACTGAAATCTGCTTTCTTGCTCCTGGTTTGGTGGCGACGAACTGTCTCTTCAAAAGTCAAATCATAATAGTAAGACAGAACTTTTGGATAAAAGAGAGCACGCAGTTCTTCTAGCATTTGCCCGTAAATATCTGTTTCATAAAATCCTTCAACGATAACCAACAAATCTCGCTCATAGCCATAACGGGCAATGGTTGCCGTCAAAGAGATTGACAAATTGTCCGGCCCGACTTTTTCTTTTAGTATGTCACGGCGAACGACATTTTGATAAATGACAAGTGTCCTTCGTCCATAATACTCTTGCAATTTCTTTGCCAGACTCGTTTTTCCTGAACCAGAATTACCTCTGATATCACCAACGTTGGCATTTACCCTTCTAAAATCAGACGGGTATGCTCCTGCTTGATACAGCGGTTCATGACAATATCATCGTGCCCAACTGCACGAAGGATTTGCTCGGCTTCTTCATTTTCCAAGCCTAATTGTGCCCAGAAAATCTTAGCATTCACTTGCAGAAAATCACGCGCCACATCTGGCAAAAACTCACTGCGACGGTAGACATCAACAATATCCACTGAAAACGGAATATCTTTGAGGTTAGCATAGACGGTCTCACCTAAAATCTGACCACCGGCTGCTCGGGGATTGACTGGAACAATCCGATAGCCCCGTTCTTGCATCTCTTTGGATACACGGTGGCTGGTTGCCTCTTCTCGATCTGATAAACCAACAACCGCAATCACCTTGCTATTTTCTAAATAATGCTTGACAATCCCGTCGCTGGGATTTTTGAAATGATAGATCATAAAATTTTCTCCGTAATCTTTCATGCATCGTGAGCCATACCGTCCCTTTTTGAACCAGAAACACAAATATTTTATAAAGTTGATGTATTTGCCTTGAAAGTTTCTGATCTGAACTGAACACAGCTAAAAAATCAGAATGATATAGCTCTTTGGGGTACTTTTGATTCTACTTCGCTTCATACCAGGTCTTGCCGGCACTTTCGTCCGCTTTCAACGGAACAGAGAGTTCAATAGCAGATTCCATAATCTCTTTAACCAGCGTTTTGATAGCAGTCAATTCATTTGCGGGTACTTCAAGCACAATTTCGTCATGAACTTGCAATAGCATTCTGGTTTTAAAATTCCCATCTGTCAGAGCTTGATCCAGTCGAATCATTGCAATTTTAAGAATGTCTGCGGCTGAGCCTTGAATCGGTGAATTGATAGCTGTCCGTTCCGCAAATCCTCGGACATTGAAGTTACGAGAATTGATATCCGGGATCTCCCGACGACGGTGAAAGAGAGTTTCTACATAGCCCTTGTCTCTTGCCTCTCGCACTACATTTTCCATATAATTTTTGATACCCGGATAGCGCTCAAAATAAGTATCAATATAGGACTTCGCTTCCTTACGACTAATACCCAGATTGTTGGCAAGTCCAAAGTCAGAAATTCCGTAAACAACACCAAAGTTAACAGCTTTGGCATTGCGGCGGTCATTTGGTGTCACATCTTCTGGCTTTTCAATACCAAAAACCCGCATGGCTGTTGAAGTGTGAATATCTGCCCCGTGTCTGAAAGCCTCAATCAAATGCTCATCACCTGAAATATGCGCCAAAACCCGCAACTCAATTTGCGAATAATCAGAGCTAAGTAAGACACTGTTCTCCCACTCTGGCACAAAAGCCTTCCGAATCAAGCGCCCTTGCTCTAGGCGGATTGGGATATTTTGCAGATTAGGGTCAACACTTGATAGGCGTCCTGTCTGAGTCAAATCTTGAAGATAGCGAGTATGAATCTTTCCGTCCGCTAGAATCCAGTCCTGCAATCCCATGACATAAGTCGACTGAATCTTAGCAATCTGCCGATAGTCCAAAATCTTCTCCACAATTGGTGCGATTGGTGCCAAACGTTCCAATACATCTACTGCCGTAGAGTAGCCCGTTTTGGTTTTCTTAGTAAAAGACGTTGGCAAACCTAGTTTTTCAAAGAGAATACCCCCCAACTGTTTAGGCGAATTAATGTTAAACTCCTCACCAGCAAGCTCATAGATTTCCTGAGTTAGCCGAATCAGAATTCTCTCATTTTCAGCCTGCATAGTTTGCAATGTTTCGCGTTCTACTTTGATACCAGCAATCTCCATTTTAGCCAGCACAAAGGCTAAAGGTTGCTCCATTTCGTACAGTAGATTGAGTTGGTCATGCCGACATAGCAAGTCTGTCATAGGCTTTTCCGTTTCAATGAGAACTGTGACTTTTCTGGCTAAATGACTCAGTAAAATAGCTTTTTCAGGCAGTGCCCGCTTAGCTCCTTTTCCATAAACCACCTCATCTTCAGCGAGTTTGGTCTTGCCATAAAGGCCAGCAATTGTTGCGATTTCATTGTTATCAACGGTTGAAAGAAGGTACTTAGCTAAACGGCTATCAAATGCGGGCTGCGAAAGCTCAATGCCTAAGCGACTGAGCAAGACTTTGGAGCGTTTAAAATCATAAACCTTGAGGGCTGTATTTCCCAAAAATTCTTTGAAAGCTGGTTGTTGCAAGAGACTGATGTCCTGACTGGCATAAATCTGTCGTGCATTCCCCCAAGCAAAGCCCACCATCTCGTCAATGTGGCAATTGTCACCCAACATTTCAAAGTAGAAAAAATCATCTTTACTGAGCATTTCTGGACGGACTTCCGTCACTTCCTCAAAAGCAATGTCAGCCTCCTCTTCTGGCTCTGCTTCTGTTTCTAGCGCTTGCTTAAATTGCTTAAAGCCCATTTCATCGTAAAATCTGCTTAATTGTTTGATATTCGGACCTTGATAGAGAATATCTTCCAAACCAATTTCGATTGGGGCTTGGGTATCAATGGTTGCAAGTGTTCTAGATAAGAAAGCAATGTCCTTGTCATTGATGAGATTTTCCTTCATCTTAGACTGTTTCATTTGGTCAATGTTGTTATAAATACCTTCCAGAGAGCCATATTCCAAAAGAAGCTTGAGTCCCGTTTTCTCACCGATTTTAGTCACTCCAGGGATATTGTCTGAGGAATCGCCCATAAGAGCCTTAAGGTCAATAAATTGTGTGGGTGTAATTCCCATTTTTTCCATGAGGTAGGCTGGTGTGAATTTCTCGAACTCAGCCACACCTTTTTTAGAAATTTCCACAATAGTATTATCATCGGCCAGCTGGATCAAATCCTTGTCTCCACTCACGATTGTCACATCGTAGGAAACAGCCGTGTTTTCAGCCATTTTATCCAAAGTACCGATAATGTCATCTGCCTCATACTGATCCAAATCATAATAGCAAATACCCAGCTTATCTAGCATTTCGCGAATAAAAGGCAGCTGCTCACGAAATTCCTCTGGCGTTTTAGCCCGACCACCCTTGTAATCAGCATACATCTCTGTCCGAAAGGTAGTCTTTCCCGCATCAAAAGCCACCAAGATATGAGTTGGCTGTACACGTTCTATCAAGTGATTAAGCATAAGATGGAAGCCGTAAATGGCATTGGTGTGAAGCCCAGACGGACTCTTGAATCGGTCAATTTGATTATACAGTGCAAAAAAAGCACGAAAAGCGACGGACGAACCGTCAATCAACAGTAATTTATTCTTGTTTTCCATAGGTTTATTATAACATGAAACCAAAAAAATTTTTTGATTAAGGATAATGGCAGCACACAAAAAGCCTAAGAAAATTTTCTTAAGCCTTTATACTATTTTGATACAACAACTTCTCCAAATGTTTCACTGCATCTGCAAAGTAATCCACTACATACGTAGCTGCTTCTTGGACGGCCTTCGGAGCATGCGCCATACAGTAGGAAATATCGGATTTTTCAAAGACTGCAAACTAACTAATAAAAATAAAGAATGAGATAACCCGAAATGTTCATTTTTCTAGTCTATCTCACTTTCATTTTATAAATCTAATACAAGCGAAAAACTGCTACCTTGCCCATATTCGCTCTGAACGAAAATATCTCCACCCAGTTGATGTGCCAATTCACGCGCGATATAGAGTCCTAGACCGTGCCCGCCAGTTTTCATATTGCGAGAAGATTCTACCCGATAAAGTCGTTTAAATATTTTCTCCAAATCCTCTGACTTAATGCCCTGACCTTCATCTGCCACCGTTAAAGTCAAGCGCTTATTGTCAACCGCCGCATCAATAGTAAGCTTGGTGCCTGCTTCCGAATACTTAAAAGCATTGCTCACAAGATTGAGAATAAGCCGTGAAAGTTTATCATAATTGCTAATAATTTTTGCTGATTCTGGCTGTACCGAAATCCGAATATCTCGGTCTTCTTTATCAATCACCAATTGGAACTCCGACATAATATCAATCAAGAGCTTATCAAGATAAATCTCCTCTTTTTCTATCGGTGTATCTGGTTCATGCATGGTATTTAACGTAATGAAGCTTAACTCTTCCACCAGTTTATTTAGGCGATCGGTCTGCCGACTGATGGTTTTGAGATAATACTGCTGCTCGTCAGCTGCAATCACACCATCTAACATTCCCTCCACCGTCGCTTGAATGGATGTCAAAGGCGTTTTAATATCGTGTGAGAGCTGAGCAATCATCAAGCCCTTTTCTTTCTCGCTTTCTTCTAAAGAAGCAAAAGTATCTTGTAAATCCGTTGACATTTCGTTGAAAGCATCTGCTAATTCTTTAAACTCTGTTGGATTTTTAATTGTATTGACCGTTTCAAACTTCTTATCTGAAATACCTTTGATGAGCTGTTTTAATTTATCCAAAGAGAGAAAAACGCGGCTCAACAGTAAAAGACTGACCAATGCACCTGTAATACTTGCTAGAATACTAATCCCAATAATAAAATAAATATCACTTTTTGAAATCAGCATGGTGTTGACAGACCAGATAATGGCAACAACTGTGATGGTTGTGGAAATGAGGTAACCCACAATAATAAAGTGCTTTAATTTCATCTTACACCTCTATCTTATAGCCCAGCCCCCAAATAGTCTTGATCGTGGGTGTTTTTTCTGTACTGTATTTTGCTAAATCTTGCCGCAAGGCATGGATGTGAACATTCAACGTATTTGTATCATCTACAAAATCTTCTTGCCAGACTTTCTCATACAATTCTGTCTTAGAAAAGACCCGCTGAGGATTGCTGGCTAAAATCCATAGCAACTCAAAAGATTTAATGGTCATCATCAACGATTGTCCGTGCACTGTCACTTCGCGCGTTGCATGATTTATCTCTAAATCCCCTAGTTGGAGTTTTTCATCTGCTCCCACACTGCGGTGAATCCGCCGCAAGATATTGTGCACCCGCAACACCAACTCCCGCGGACTGAAAGGTTTGGTAATAAAATCATCCGCTCCCATACTGAGGGAATAAATTTTATCCGGTTCAGATGTTTTAGCAGTGATAAAAAGGAAAGGTTGCTCCGGAGCAAGATACTGCACTTCGCCAATCAAATCATACCCGTCCATGTTGGGCATCATAATGTCGGTGATAATCAAATCAATCGGATATTTCTTAAAAAGCTCCAAAGCTTCCTGCCCATCATGAGCCACATTGACTTCATAACCTGCCTGTGTTAAATAACGCTTGTTAATCTCGGTAATCTCTACTTCATCATCTACTAACAAAATTCTCTTCGTCATTTTCTTACCTCTATTGTGAAAAATAGTGTTATACCACGAAAAAGTATAACACTATTTCTATACTTGATTCAAGCGTTATCGCTCACAAAGTGCGAGAATTATTTCTTTTCTCTGCGTTTCATGCCAACAAGTGCTAAAATAGCTGCTGCACTTAATCCAAGAAGTCCTAGGACTGTCAAGCCAAGAGAGGATTTTTGACCTGTATTAGGAAGCGATTTTTTGCTTGCTGTAGCTTGTCCACCTTTTGAAGATGTCGCAGAAGGTGTTCCACCTTTATTTGAATGCTTGCTTCCGTCATAATCTGCTTTTTTACCTTGGTTTTGTGCCTGATCATTTTGACCTTGTTGAGATTGTCCTTTAGAGTCCGCTTTCTTTTCACCTTTTAGGTTAATCGTCACAGATTTCGTCGCAATGACATTCTTCAAGTCCGCTTTGCCATCTTTGGTTGCTCCATACACTGTAACAGTTGCTTTATACAAATGTGTTCCATTTGCTTTTAACTGTTCTAACAGAGCTTTGTCTTGTTTACCTGCAGCATTACCGTCCAATGAAACTTGGTAGAAATATTGGCCTTTGCCTAAGCCCGCTAGTGGCAATAGACCTGGATGCTTAGCTGAGCCATTATCTGACCATGGGGCGCCGTTTGAGGATTTGAGCAAAAGACGAGTCAACATGCCATCACCACCAAAGAGTTCATACGGAATCACTTGATTGACACCGGCTGTAAATGGTCCAGGAAAGACTGCATTTTTCAAGTAGCTTGCTGGAACATCAATTTTATCTTTGATGTTGTCTACTACGGATTTTTTCACTTGGTCAACGGTCGTAGTGCCATTCAAATTCAGATTTACTTGACGTGTTGCGA
>NZ_KV817448.1:140956-141447 GCF_001814695.1 Streptococcus sp. HMSC066E07 | reverse complement strand
TTCGTTCACGCCTGCCGTAAAGGGACCAGGGTGGGTCGCATTGGCTAGGAAGGAAGCCGGAACATCTGTACTGCCCTTGATGCTGTCAGAAACGGATTGTTTGGCTTGAGCAAGAGATGGATCTTCTTGCGCTTTTTGACCATTCAAATTCAGATTTACTTGACGTGTTGCGATAACATTGTTCAAGTCTGCCTTACCATCCTTAGTTGCACCGTAAACTGTGACGGTTGCGGTATAACTGTGTGTGCCATTCGCTTTCAATTGATCCAAGAGGGCCTTGCCTTGTTTGCCGGCCGCATTACCATTGAGTGACACTTGATAGAAATATTTACCTTTTGGAATGTTGGCAAAAGGTAGTAAGCCAGCGTGTTTTGCCGTGCCGTTATCTGACCATGAGGCGCCGTCTGAGGATTTCAACAAGAGACGTGTTAACATACCGTCACCACCAAAGAGTTCATACGGAATGACTTCGTTCACGCCTGCCGTAAAGG
>NZ_KV817448.1:140241-140856 GCF_001814695.1 Streptococcus sp. HMSC066E07 | reverse complement strand
AGTCTGCCTTACCATCCTTAGTTGCACCGTAAACCTTAACAGTCGCAGTGTAAGTATGAGTACCGTTCGCTTTCAATTGATCCAAGAGGGCCTTGCCTTGTTTGCCGGCTGCATTGCCATCTAATGAAACTTGATAGAAATATTTGCCCTTTGGAATGCCTGCAAACGGAAGCAAGCCTGCATGATTCGCTGTGCCATTATCTGACCATGGTGCTCCGTTTGATGATTTGAGCAGAAGACGAGTCAACATGCCATCACCACCAAAGAGTTCATACGGAATCACTTCATTCACACCAGCTGTAAATGGACCAGGATGGTTCGCGTTGGCTAGGAAAGAAGCCGGAACATCTGTACTGCCCTTGATATTGTCCGTTATAGATTGCTTAGCTTGAGCAAGAGATGGATCTTCTTGCGCTTTTTGACCATTCAAATTCAGATTCACTTGACGTGTTGCGACAACATTGTTCAGGTCTGCTTTACCATCCTTAGTTGCACCGTAAACTGTGACGGTTGCGGTATAGCTGTGCGTACCGTTGGCTTTCAATTGATCCAAGAGTGCTTTGCCTTGTTTGCCGGCTGCCTTACCATTGAGTGACACTTGATAGAAATATTTAC
>NZ_KV817448.1:0-140141 GCF_001814695.1 Streptococcus sp. HMSC066E07 | reverse complement strand
CCAGCGTGTTTTGCCGTGCCGTTATCTGACCATGGGGCGCCGTCTGAGGATTTCAACAAGAGACGGGTTAACATACCGTCACCACCGAAGAGTTCGTACGGAATGACTTCGTTCACGCCTGCCGTAAAGGGACCAGGGTGGTTCGCGTTGGCTAGGAAAGAAGCCGGAACATCTGTACTGCCCTTGATATTGTCCGTTATAGATTGCTTAGCTTGAGCAAGAGATGGATCTTCTTGCGCTTTTGAAGCTGTTTCTTTTGCAACTGTTTCTGACGCCTTTTGGATTTTTTTCGCAGCTTCTGCAATGGATTTTCCTGCTTTGTTTTCTTTTGTAACTTCTTGTTTTTCTTGCACCTTTTTATCTGGTGTTTGAGTTGTTCTGCCAGACAAATCTTGTGAGGGCTTAGTTGCATCTGGCGCTTCTTTCTTGTCAGCTGTTGTTTTTTCAGATTGTCCTACTTTCGAATCAAGTATGGATTTCCCAGAGTCTGTTGGACTATTTGACGGGGTTGTTGTCACCACCTTGTTTTGCGTACCAACTTGGGCATTTACCGGATTGCTAATAAGAATAAAGAATCCACTTGCCACAACTACGGACGCAACACCTACACTTAACCGACGGATAGACCATTTTGTATATTTTTCATTATTTGAACGATGATTTTTGTCAACCATATTATTTACTCCTTTGATTATTTTTAATGGTTGATTAAAGTTTACCAAGCTCTTATTAACTATCCGTAAGACAAAGTTAAAGTTTTTCTTAAATAAGCATTATTTCTTACTTATTTATAGAATTTTCAAATGTTGTGATATACTAGATTACATGAACAACACCTATTATTTTGTCCGTCACGCGCACTCAACTTACACACCTGACGAATGGACACGCCCTTTGTCATAAAAGGGACTCACTTCCCTCTCACAATTAAAAATACTAGAGAATAAGCCAATCTCTGCTATTTATTCTAGTCCTTACCAACGAGTAATTGAAACGATTGAGCCTTTGGCACTAACCTTTGGGCTTCCGATTCAACTTGATAAGCGATTGATTGAACGAAAACTAAGCAGTCAGCCGGTTTCCGACCAAACATTTGAAACTACACTCAAACAACTTTGGCAAAATCCTGACAGTTCTCTACCGGGTGGCGAATCAAATCTCATAGCTCAAAACCGAGCTCTATCATTTCTGCAAGAATTAGAAGAAAACATACTAAGATTAGTAGTGAAGAAATCTCCGACGGGAGAGAGTACTCACTACTTTTTCTTTATGTTAAAGTAGTGGTGTCTTGTAAAGTCGTAGGGCTCTATGGCGCTAGACGTCGCTTGACAAACTGGCAAGACACCTAGTTTTAGGTGGAGTTTGATCAAAGTATGTGGGACGCTAAACGTCGCGTATTGAAAATAAAATCACTAAAACATGGAATTATTCAAGACAAAAGAGGTAATGTCATGCGTGCAGTATTTGGAATTGATGTAAGTAAAACAAGTTCTGAGGTGGCAATTTTAGTCAACGGTGAGAAGGTTCATGGCTACTCCATACTCAATGATGCCATTGGATTCAATCGCCTGTTGGGGGACTTGAAAACTGTTCATAACCCTGAGATTATATTTGAGGCCACAGGCGTCTATTCTCGATGTCTTCAGGCTTTTCTTGAGGAATGTGGTTACGCTTATACACGGCTAAATCCACTGGAAGCTAAGAAGCAATTGGACAGTCTGCGAGTTCGTAAAACAGATAAAATTGACGCTGAAAAGTTGGCTAAATCTCAGCTTGTGCACAATCGTAAACCAACTTACGTGCAGGAAGAAGTTTATCAACACCTGCGTGATTTAAGCCGTTTCTATCAAAATATGACTGAAGATCTTGTTCGAGCTAAAAACCGTCTGCACAAGGTTCTACAAGTCACCTTTCCTGAATTGGAAAATCTCTTATCCACACCAACTGGAGAGCAATATTGGAACTTAGTGATGGCTTTTCCATGTAAAGAGTTTGTATTAAGCCTATCTCAAAGTGACTTGTATGAGATTATCCGTCAATCTACCTCCAAACGCATCTCTGAAAAGCGTATTGCTTACCTGACTGATAAACTTATAAAACTCGCTAAACAATCTTTTTGTGCGGTCAAGAAAAACTCTCCAATGCTTGAAGAGGTTCGTTACTATGCTCAAGAATTGCTTCGCCTTTCTGAACGCAGACAAGTTGTCTTAAACGACATGGTAACTCTAGCTCAGCCTTTACCAGAGTATGACATCTTACGGTCAATTCCTGGCATCGCAGAAACCACAGCGACATCTATCATTGGAGAATTGGGAGATATTCGTCGCTTTCAGTCTTCCAATCAAATCAACGCTTTTATTGGCATTGACCTGAGACACTATGAATCTGGGAAATTTCTCGCCAAGGAACACATCACTAAAAGAGGTAATCCCTATGCCAGAAAAATCTTGTTCAAGTGCATTCACAACATCGCTTCAGCTAGTCATACCAATCCCTGCCATATCGCTGACTTTTATGAGAAACGAAAAAGACTATCTACAATAGCTTCAACTAAGCCTCATGCGATTGCCTCTATACATCGTCTCATTCGAACAATGTATTACCTCATTACGCATAACAAACTTTACGATTACTCTTTGACCCAAAATCGATAAGGCTGTCTATGCCGTATTATTGTAACACCTTGTTTCAAAAAATACCAGATGAGGTGTTTTTTTTTGCATGCCCTTTTATGGCTCAAAAAGTGTTAAAAATAAGACAGTAACCTCGGAATAGCTACTGTCTTATCTCATTTTTCACTTAAAGCCTTGACAGACTTGAAAAATGGTAGAAAAAATGGTAGAAAAGAGCCCTTATTTACCATGGGCTGAAACTATTCAGGAAAAGTGCAAATAGAAAACGTTCCAGAGTCAAATCAACTTTGGAACGTTTTTTCAATATACCTTGTTATTGGGCGGTTACACTCAACCACTGCGTCTTGCTCGACAATCCAAAGACAATTTAGAGGCTAGGACTTTTGTCCCAGCCTCTAAATATCAAGCCGAGCTCAGCATCAAGGACTGCAAATACCAGCGATAAGCTGCCCGATAATGATAGGCATTAAAAAACTTCATCTCCCCGATACCGTAGCGTATCAGGTAGTATATCAGATAGTGCAGACGCAGGCTTTCCCACTCCATGCTAGCCTTTTGACAATGGGCATACTCAGCCTCAAGCTCCCCATAGTAATCTCTGAATTGATTATAAATTTCTTGAATTTCCATCATAACTCCAATCTTTTTGCTTTAACACTAGTTTAGCGCAAAAAGGAGAGGTTTCGGGACAAGAAACATATCTGGTCTCATTTTAGAGCCAAAAGGTAGGTAGGGCGCTAGAAAGTGACATTTCAGGGAAGAATTTTGACATTTGGGAGTTGGGGAGTAACCTTTTTGATAATCATTTACGATTAAATACTTTACTATGTTGAAATTTGAGATTGGCTAATATTTTAATGGTTCTTGCACAAACTCACCAACTGCCTCATAAACTGTAAAATGAATCACTGCATCAATATGATTTTCCTCAAATACCTGACTCATAAACTTTTTGTCTGCAATAGAACCTTGATAAAAAGGAACCGTCACACCTGTAATAGTTTTTAATCTATCTAAGACCTGAAGCGAACTATTTGAAAAATCATCTACAACTACAACATCATAGCCACTTTTTAATAATTCCACTACTATGTAGCTACCGATATAACCTGCACCACCTATGATTAAAATCTGTCTTATAAGACTATCACTTCATAATAACAATCTCACTTCAATTTTGATAGTGCAGTCCTCAAATATTGCCCTTGCCGAAGTTTACTACCAATTTGTTTAGCATTTTCTAACATTTCTTTGTATTGCTCTTCTGACAAGGTATCTAAATTTTCTTTTAAATCAGAAAGAGAAGAAACAACTAGACCACACTGTTTATCTATCACAAAATGAGCCAGTGCTGACTCTTCCCAAACAACTACAGGGAAGCCTGCCGCTAAATAAAGTGAAGCCTTGTGCGAGTTGTTATAGCGAAGGTACTCACCAAATACACCACTACATGTCTCAGCGCTATCACCATCCCAGACAAGACCAAAACCACCCTCAAGAGCTGCTGGTAGCTCGTCAGGTAAGAAGGATCCAAAGTAAGTCTCATTCGCAAGAGCTCTGCTCTCGTCGAAGCCAACACCATAAAGGTTATAAGCAGGTTCTTCAGGAAGAGAGTAAAGATAACCAGCTTTTTCCTGAGCCAAATTGCCAGCTACAATGATTGGCTGGTCTTTTGTCAGTCCACTTTTTTCTTGGAAATTTGGAATCAAATAATCAAAAATTCCAAGACTCACAATCTTATCTTCTGCAACTCCTTTATTTACCAAAACAGATTTCATAATAGGATTATGGGCAATAATCCCATCAGCTGCACCAAGCAGACCTGACTCTTGAATTTGAACTCGAATCTTATGCTTCAAAGGTACTGTATCCAAATTGGCATAGCGTAAAGCTTCCAAATCGTGGATAATAAAATGAACTTTTACGCCTTTTTTCTGTGCTTTCTTTACATGATGTGTTGTGAAAAAACTATGATGAAGCATTGGGAACTGGATCAATAACTCATCACCTTGCTTTAGTTGAGCCAAGGCCTGACCAAAAGCCTTGGATTTATGAAGCTGTGCTTTAAGTGTACTCATCTCGTACCAATTATCAACTGAAAGAACCAAGGCTTGATAACCTTCTCTCTTTACAATTTCTTCAACATCATTACGTGCCTTATTCCCGGCATTTTTCACATTATTATCGTGTAAAAATTCTTCTTTTAAATAGTATTTCATCTCTTATTTCTCATTTTTCAAAAGCTGATTTTTCAGGATAGCGTTCTTTCAATATTTCCTTAAAACGAATGATATTCTCCTCTTTAGAGTCAACATCATCATTTACACAAAGCAGTTTTTTATGTTTATCTTTAAAGATACTCTCTAATCGATCCACTTGATTCAGGTCTATCGACTCTCCAAAATTCTTTGACATAGGATAAAACTGATTACTTTCAATCTGCCAATGCTGACAGATGTATTGATTAACATCTACTCCATAGTCTCTAATTTTATTTCGTGACGTTCTATCTAATGTTTCACCCTCAATGTCCCATAAATGTGCCAAGGTACTCTTTTTCATAGGTGCAGCTAAATGGTTATTCACATAGCCCGTTGGCCCCCATGGCAAAAGTAGCAAGTTTTTCAAAACTAAATACCCATAACGATGATTGAAAAATTTCCAAGGCGAGGACTTTAGTGCCTTCTTATTAGGAAAATGGCGATAAATCAATTCAACATTATTGTGATAAGTATTCGTAAATGGTGACCAAGGAACTAAAGCATCATATACAGCTAAAAGCTTAGGTTGCCCATTCTTATAAAAATCCGAAGGTTGACTATCTCTAATCAAGTACACATCATCATTGAAATACAAATAATTCTCCGACAAGCCCTCAATCCGATGGAGGTTGAGTTCAATAGCCGCTGAATTATAGGTAGGTAGATACTCTTTAGGGATAAACTCCTTATGAGTGACCAACTTGAGTTTTGGATGCTCCAAGTTCAACCATTCCGGTTTTTGGCCATTGGTGACTAAGTAAACACGATTTACCCAAGGAGCATGATTTTCAATCATTCGAAACCAGTAATTAAAAATCCCGTAATCACGATAACGCTGCTCTCCGTCGATTTCTTGGTCCAAATCTGCCACTTGACCAGTCACAGCTTGTTTCTCACGGATAAACTCCGGATCACTCCCGTCAACCCAGAGAACCACGATATCAATCTTATCTTCTGTCATTTAGTAAATTCTTTCTCTACGACTTCCAAAGCACGCTCAATGACCACGTGCATGTCGTAGTATTTATAGTCTGCTAGACGTCCACAGAAAATGACCTTGTCATTTTTCTCAGCTTCTTCTTGGTACTTGGCAAACATAGCATTGTTCTTTTCATCATTGATTGGGTAGTATGGCTCATCTCCACGTTTCCAATCAGCTGGGTATTCGCGGGTGATGACCGTCTTCGGTTGGGTTCCATACTCGAAGTGCTTATGCTCAATGATACGAGTGTAAGGGATCTCACGCTCTGTATAGTTGACTACAGCATTTCCTTGATAGTTTTCCTCATCCAAAACTTCATGTTCAAAACGCAGGCTACGATACTCAAGCTCTCCGTGTTTATAATTAAAATACTGGTCAATCATACCCGTAAACACAACCTTTGCTGCTGAGCTTTCCAGTTCTTCTCGGTTGGCAAAGAAGTCAACGCCTAATTCAACTTCTACGTCGCCAAGCATATTTTCAATAATGACATTGTAGCCACCGATTGGAATCCCTTGGTAACGGTCGTTAAAGTAGTTATTATCGAAGGTCAAGCGAACTGGAAGACGTTTAATGATAAATGGTGGAAGGTCTGTTGCAGAACGTCCCCATTGTTTTTCCGTGTATCCTTTGATCAATTTTTCATAGATATCTGGACCAATCAACTTGATTGCTTGTTCTTCCAAGTTTTTAGGTTCAACATCTTTCATATCAGCCGTTTGCTCAGCAATCTTGTCTTTAACTTCTTGCGGAGTCTTAGTGCCCCACATAGCATAGAAGGTATTCATGTTAAATGGAAGATTATAAAGACTGCCCTTATAGTTAGCAATAGGGGAATTGATATAGTTGTTAAATTCAGCAAATTGGTTGACATAATCCCAAACCTTTTTGTTTGAGGTATGGAAAATGTGGGCACCGTACTTGTGAACATTGATTCCTTCAACATTTTCACAGTAAATATTTCCGCCAATGTGATCACGCTTGTCAATCACTTTTACTTTTTTGCCACGTTTTGTAGCTTCGTGTGCGAAGATTGCTCCAGACAAACCAGCACCAACGATAAGATAATCGTACATTATAAACTCCTTTTTATAATTTAACTATTCGATTGATATAAGGGATTTTCATTAATGTCATACTTATTAGAAAACTAATCATTAATGTGAAAACAGGGAAAAATAAGTATGCACCCACTATGTTAAACCCTATCAACTTTTGCCATATTTGCATAACATAGGTATGTATAATAAATACTCCCATCGTTTGGACTGATAACAAGTAGATCATTCTATGTTTAGAAGCATCAATGGTTAGCGTCAATAAGGTAAGAAATAGTCCTAAACTAATTACTTTTACCAAAAGAATGTCATAAAAATATTCAGCAAAAAGATTATGATAAATATTTTTTGCTATGAAAAATAATATTATCGGTGAAATCAATAACAAAAGTATGCTAACTATTTTCATCCATCCCTTAAAGATTGATTTTAAATTATCTATATTGAATTGTGCTACAAAACCACCTAAAATGTAGTAAAAGAACCAAGTCCATAATCTAAACGTTTGTATAACATAAATTTGCACTGGCATTTGAAGCAAAAAATTTATCAATTCAAAAAACAAACCAATAATTGTTAATACAGATAGAAAGTACAAATAACTTCTTTTTGAATGTAAATACTTCTTCAATATCGGCAAACATAAATAAATTAGTATCAATGAGCCAAAAAACCAAAATTGGAAGAAATAACCCTCTTGTATCAAAGAAGCCAAAATTTTTTTAATTGGATTAATTGTGAAGTCTCTTTTAAGTAACCAGATGATAACAGTCCATGACGACACTGTTATTAGAACCCATTTTATTTTATGTTGTATATAGGGATATGTTATCTTGCTTTTGCCCAATAATAAATAACCATTCACCATAAAAAACAAGGGAATTGAATAAGTACCTAAATAATATAAATAAGATGAGTAATTCCATTGCCCTGTTTCCTTAAACCCTGGCATCGTAGTGTGAAGCAAAACAACTCCGATACAAGCAATTATTTTAATCAAATCTAAGTTTATATTACGTATTTTCTTCATTTCTAATTTTTCCCTATTATTTGTTTTAATTCTTTCACATCTACTACTTTCAGAGCTAGAATAGCAAACAGGTAAATGAGGCCGCCAAGCACTGCATACACAAGAACATTTAAAGTAGGTGAAAAATGCAAGAATGGTTTTGCACATAGCAACAAGCCATACATCATAGCAGATGCGCATACAATTTTTGCCATAGACCCAAGAATCGGTACTTCCTTAAGATAAGGAAGGGTATAGTACAATTGAATGAACCATACCAGTGACTCCGTTAGAACTGATACAATAGCCGCGCCGATAAAACCAAAATGAGGCAAGAAGAGCAAATTCAACCCCACACTGACAATAGCAGGAATGGTGGTGGATAGCATAAATTCTTTGTTTTTATCATGCGGGATGAGAATTTGAATCCCCATGATATTGGTCCATCCGATAAAGAACATTCTAAAAATCATGATGGCAATGGCATAACGCGCATCCTGGAAATCCTTCCCTAGGAAGAATTGAACAAAGTCATCATTGACAATCAGCATGCCAGCAATAATCGGGAAAATGACCAAATTATAAATCAAAAAAGACATCTGGTGCATCTTGTT
Source organism: Streptococcus sp. HMSC066E07 (assembly GCF_001814695.1). Classification (NCBI taxonomy): domain Bacteria; kingdom Bacillati; phylum Bacillota; class Bacilli; order Lactobacillales; family Streptococcaceae; genus Streptococcus; species Streptococcus sp. HMSC066E07. The sequence goes on along the minus strand of NZ_KV817448.1, from coordinate 131,584 downwards.
GACAGCCTTGTGATCTCCTGAGGACAAGAGGCTTGATACCCGAGGCAACATGACACTTCCCAGAGACGTCACCAAGGTCAACAAAATATTGACGAGTTTTAAAGCCTGGTCGTAAATCCCGACATCCTTTGTAGAGGCGAGAGCCCCCAGCATGGTCCGGTCAAGAGTAACATAGAGGGAAATGGCAATCTGCGGTAAAAAGAGCAGAATGACCGGTTTTAAATGCACCCGTGCATAGGCCATATCGAAATAGGCTTTCCCAATAAATTCGCGGGCAGGTAACCACATGCTCAGCTGACCTAACAGCTCAAAGATGGTTAGTAAGAATACATAGAGATAAAGATTATTGGCAGATTTAACGAACAAGAAGATGGAGATGACTCCGACTAGCTTAACCGTAATATTTCGCACCGTAATCTTGCGGAAGTCCTCTAAGCCCTGAAAAAGCCAGGAGATATCGAGCCCTTTTGAAACCAAACTGAGTCCCAAAATATAGGCTACAGGATTTTGCATGGATGGAAGCATCAAGCAAAACAAAGCATAAAGGAGGAGAGATACAAATGTTGCGACTAACTGGAGGGTATAGATCCCCCAAAAATTTTTTCGGATGTCTTTCCGGTGTCCTGAAATTTCCTTAGTACCGTAATTGGCCACTCCTAAAGTCGCTAAAAGGATAAAGTAGGTAACAATGGAGTTGAAATAGCCGTAAGTTCCTAAATCTTCAGAGCTAAATACCCGAGTGACATACGGGGTGGTGATAATCGGTAAAATAATCACCAGCAGCTGGTAGGAGAGATTGTAGGCGTAATTTTTTAAAACTTTCATAAGTACAATAACTTGTTTTAGCCTTCCTTTGAATTTGACGAATACTCTTCTTTATTCAATTTTTGTATCCTCATTCACAATAAATAGGCGACTGATAAATAAGATTAATGGAGAATAACGAAGAACTAACATCTGAGGATCAAACATACCATGGATAATCATAATTCCTAAGCAAGCCAGTACGATATCTTTTTGAATAGACACAAAATAACGCATCACTTTTGTCAATGCAAACAACATAAATGCACTGACAATCAAGCCATCAATAACCAATAATTGAACAAAAGAGCTATCAATAAAATTGTAATTACTAGTGAAATTTCCAAACATATCAAGAGTTGTAAAGGAAATTGGTTGCCCTAACCAAGATACCCCAAAATTTTGAAAACCATTGACACTGAGACGCAAGCGATTATGCGTAAATTGATCGACTAAGTGAAATAAATTCCCAGATGAATAAAAACAAAAATACAAGACAATCACTAAAGCTAAAATAAAACCGTACTGCACAAGTGTCTTTGTCCAGAAGTTTCCAATGAGAAACTCTTTTTTAAAGATTTTAATACTCAACAAAGCATAGGTTAGTATCAAAATGCTTAAGTAAAATGGACTAGATGTCGAAGTCTGTTGATACATATAAATGGTAGACATCAACAGAGCTAACAACTCAAGGTAGGAAATCTTCTTCCCTCTAAACATAAGATAACTACATAATGCAAAGAACATACGTTGAGAAGCAAAGGAAACATAGTTAAATCCAAGACTATAACGATAACCACCATCTGCACTCATCAACATATTTGAAATAATTCCCATCTTACTAGCCAAAATAGTGACAATGAGAACTGAGAATGTCGCTAAGGAGAAGGTACCTAATAATTTCTTGAACTCTATATCCCTAGCCGAAAATACTAACAGTAAGACGTTTATATCAGGAAGACCATCACGATTTTTTGACACAATTAACATTGTCAGGGTAAATAATAAGAAAACTAATAATTCCTTCAAGTGAAATCTGAAATAATTAATTGTGTTAGGAAGGTTGATGAGTTCTTTTATCGCAATCATTACTAACGTAAAATAAAGTAATATACGATAAAGTGCCAAGAAACCGTCTAGTCTAACGAAATAAGTTGTAGTTACCAGAGATGCAAATAATACCCAAACAAAGAGTGTAAATAAATAGATTTTCTCTGAAATAAAGCGACTGCTATTCACAAGTACTTTCCATACCTTTCAATTATTCTTATTAATGCTGTAATATCATCTGCATTTTCTTGAGGTAAATCAAAATAATATAAATTCGACATTTTAACAGCATTTTTATGAGGGGATTTAATAGTGAAGAATCATTCCTAATAAAATCTGCCATATCTTTGCTTTTACAAATTTCTTTAACGAGCTTAACTTTTTTTGTAACTGGTAATTTTTGCTTAGAAATATTGTGAATATTGCTCATCAATATTCTTGCCTTTACAGTATTATCAAGATTTGAACTATCTATATGCCAATCCTTTAATAAGTTATCAACCAACTTCAACTCTTGAAGCTGATACTGAAGACGCTTAGGGTTATAGCCCGACATAGCAGAACCCTTCCTGCCGATGACATAAACATAGTAGGACTCTTGAGAAAGATAAACCCTGTTCACATTACGATAAACATTCAGATTGAAGCGCACATCTTCACCCAACTCATACTTCTCAAAAGAAATATTATTTTCAAGAAGAAACTCTCTACGATAAATTTTATTCCACACAGTATAAAGCATATCTGATAAAAATAAATCTGTAAATATCGTGATAAAATCATTTTTATCGTATAATCCACTATGAGGAAGACACTTTTTCGTACGATACTTCTCAGTTAACTCTTGCTCAAAAGAATTGTAATAACTAAATACCACTAAATCTAAGTCTGATACCAACTTATCAGCAAAGTCCGAAAAGAGATTTCCTACAAGATAATCATCGCTATCAGCGAAGTAGATGAACTCTCCCTTAGCTTTGGATAAGCCAAAATTACGGGCAGAACCAACACCGTGGTTTTCAATATGATAGACTGAAATATTATCATATTGGCTAGCATAAGTTTCACAGATATGACCACTACGATCTGTAGAACCATTATCTATCACTATAATCTCCAAGTCATCATAATTCTGAGAAATAACACTTTTTAAACAACGATCAATGTATTTCTCAACGTTATAGACTGGAATAATAACAGAGTATTTCAAATTAAACTCCCATATCATATCAGAAAATGTTTTGAATACTGAAGGCTAGTTTTAATACTTTAAGTCTAAACAGTATATATTTTAACTTATTTGGTTGGTCTTTCATTTGAGAAAGAGAAACACTATTCTTAAGTAATTCTTGTTTCACTTCATTAGTAATGTCTATATATTTTTTATCTAATTTAGATTTATATAAACTTGCCAAGATATGAGTCAAGCCATTCACATAATATAGCTGTGAAATTTGTAATTCTTCTTGATTTAATTGTGAACAAACAAAATCAGAATAAAAAACTTCTTTGTAGAACCCAAACATATCTCTAAACTTCTGCTCATTCCAAGACTGTGTGATGGAATCAGGATTATCAATTAAATAGTGATAATACTTTTGATTGGTAGCAAAGACATTCTTAGCTGAGAGGAAGAGCTTGTAATTCGTTCCCAAGTCTTCATAATATTTTCCTTTCGGAAAAGAAATATTATTATCAACAAATAAAGACTTTTTATATATTTTGTCGTTGGCAAAACCTGTGATATAACTATGCTTGAGCATTTGGACAAAAGCGTCTTTACCTTCAAAGACTTGAGTCACTACTGAATCCGAAACTATAACATCTTCTTCACCTTTGACAAACTCACGATTAAAAGAAATAATGTCAAATTCTCGAGATTCCAGCACCTCTGCTAATTCTTTAAAAGTTTGTGGTTCCAGCCAGTCATCAGAATCAGGGAAATAAACATAGTCACCCTTAGCATGTGAAATACCAGTATTGCGAGCTTCAGAAAGCCCTCCATTTTCTTTATGAATAACTGAGATAAAGTCATACGCCTTAACATAATCATCACAGATTTGAGAAGAACTATCAGTACTTCCATCATCTACAAGTAAAATATCATAATTATGCCACTCTTGGACAAGAACGCTTTCTACACAACGTTTTAAATACTTTTCAACATTATAAACTGGAATGACAACAGTTAAAAGTGGTTTCATGGATTCTTCACCTAAATTTTTATTTTATGTTAAATCTTCCCCACCCTTATTCAACCAAGTAACAGCATTAAAATATCGGTGGTAAGTCTTCAAATCGATACCAACATGCCCTTGCTTCTCGGCTGATTTAAAATGAATCAAGGAAGGTAAATCACTATAATTCTTCGAAGAAAAAATAACCTTACTCTTATATGGAAGTTCTTCGAACTCTTTCATCAATTCATAAGTACAAATATCATTATCATTGAACTTAAAATACAAATTATCTCAATAAATTCTTTCCAAACGGCGTTGCCATTTTTGAGTTGCTTCTTCCTCATCTGCATAATGCAGGAAATGAAGTTCAATATCATCAAGTAGTGCTAAAGGATAGGCATTATCAAAGTCTTTGATATATTTTGATTCTTTAACAAATTTCAAGGGGATGTTCCCGCTCAAATAATGTTTTAAATTCTTGAGCATCTTGATGTAATCAGGAGAAAAGACAAACATCCCTACAAATGGAGTTTGGTAAGGCAAGCCCAATTCTTGATAAACCTTTCCAGCCCAACAATTATCACAAATAATCGTAAAATTTTTATTCTTTAGTCTTCGTCTAGGAATAAAGTTAATAATTGGATAAATAATTGGTTTTAATTTATTCTTAATTTTTTCAGTATTCATCTTAGTATTTCCTATACAACTCCGAAAAATTCCGAATATAACTTTGTAAGGAGAAGAGTTCTTTTTGGCGTTGGACAGAGGCCTTACCAAATTGCTCTCTCTTCTCGGTATTGTCAGCCAATTCTTGAATAGCTTTAGACAATTCTGCAGGCTGATTCGGTGTAGCAAGAAGACCATTTTCCCCTTCCTTGACCATCTCACAGACACCTCCATGACGATATCCCACTACAGGTTTGCCACAAGCCATAGATTCGAGGACGACTGTTGGTAATGGATCTGGATTGGTACTTGGCAAGACAAAGATATCAAACATATTATAGAGTTCTGTCGTCTTGCTATAATAGTCAATTCGCTTGATTTGTCTAGCTACTGGTGAGTCTGAAATGGTTTTTTCCAGCTCATCCACACGCCACTCTTCACCCTCAAATGCACTACCTGCCAAAAAGGCAACTGCTTTTGGATTAGCCTTCAAGATTGGAGTCACAGCTTCTAAAAAGTCGCCTTGACCTTTCCAGGCATTAACTCGTCCGATCATACCGATGACAAGCGCATCTTGTGCGATACCAAACTGATCACGGACGGCGGTGGCATCCATTTCGTGATAGACGGCATTGTCAACACCATTATAGATGACTTGAACTTGGTCATTTTTTACAAAGCGAGACTGCTTGACGTGGTTGGCTACAGCATTTGAAACCGTCACAATCGTATCAGCATAACGTCCCATCAAAAAGTTGATAAAATCTGAAATTGCTTTTGGTTTGACAATAATTTCATGAACATGCCAAATCAAAGGAAGGTTCAACTTACGTTTGAGATAAATTCCCTCAAGTACTGCAGTAGTATTGTTGTGAATGAGAGTAATTCCATTTTCCTTAGCATATTCAGCGATTTGCTTTGAATAACGGTTATATGAGCCAAAATACTCAAGAATCCCCTTAGGATTAAAATATTTACGGCGCAAGATTGGATAATCGATAACTTTAACTTTAGCACCAACATTCTCCAGAGCACCCACCAAGACACCAGCATTGGGTAAAATAACGTGCGTTTCAAATTCGTCTTTATTCAAACCTTTAATAAGCTCCAACAAAACCTTGTCGGCGCCATACATTTCGGCACCAGCATGGAGATATAAAATTTTCTGCATTTCTATCCTTTAAATACTTTTTCGTAGTCTGTAACAATCTTTTCCCATGTGAAAGCTGAGAGAATTCTTCGGCTTGACTTGAAATCCAAGTCAGTTATTGCTGCCTGATCAAATCCCTCTACTTCCTCAATGACGCGTGCCAACTCGTCTTTTTTCCAATAAATAGCCCCGTCTTCACCAACCTCACGGTTAAAGCCAACATCTAGCAACAAATTCAGTTTTGTAGATGCTAGAGCTTCCAGTAGAGAAGGATTGGTCCCTCCAACCTCATGCCCATGGAAATAGGCAAAAGCATTTTCACGAATGTACTTGAGCAATTCTTGGTCATAGACAGTCCCAACAAATTTGACTCTCGGATCTTTGTCGAAGCCTGTATCCTTGAGCAACTGATCGTAAAACTTATTTTGTTCCACATTTGTAATGAGAACAAAGTCTTTTTTAGAATTAGACTTCATAAATTCACGAATCATGGTCTCATAGTTGTTTTCGGGAACGAATCGTCCCACAACTAGATAATATCCGTTTTCAGCAACACCCTTTTCCTGATACCAACTACGAACTTTTTCGTCCTCAGGTTTTAAAACAGACTTACTTGTATCTGTCCCGTAGGCGATGTAAGTCGTCTTGGGCCGATACTGTTTATAGTCTTCTCGGATATATTTTTCGATATTTTTACTATCGCAAACCAATAAGTCCGCATGCTTGACCATGAGTTGCTCTGAGTATTTCCAATACTTACGGACGGGGAAACTCCATTTTGATCGGAGCCACTCATGTCCATCAGGATTGACAAATAAACTGCCTCCGATAGCTTTAATTTTTTTCTTGAGCCCAGCGATAAAAGGCCCAATACGACAAGCTAAAATATAGAAAATAGGAGCCTCATCCCTATTTGCTTTAGCGATTTCAATCGCTCTATTTACAGCAGCAATATCATAGGCAATGGCTCTAGCTGGCCCAATATTAGGCACGTCAATATTGAAACAAATTGCCCCGTTATGCTTAAACTGGTCATCTGTGATTCCAGACTTAGCTGAATTTTCACGCATACAGGCTACATAGTACTGTATACTACTATCTTGCTGATATTCTGTTAATTTCTCAACAAAGGTTTCAAAGCCACCATACTTGGCAGGGATTCCTTTTGAGCCTATGATATAAACTGACTTCTTCATCTTTCTCCTATCAAGGAAGCGAAGTCTCACCTACTTCGCTCCATCTTTCATTAATACAACTTTGACAGTCTTTAGTAAAATTTTAATATCTGACCAGATAGTCCAATCATCAATATAGGACACATCTAGCTTTACAACATCATCAAAATTCGTGATTTCACTGCGGCCGCTGACTTGCCAGAGGCCTGTGATGCCTGGTTTGAAACTCAAACGTTTTTTCTGTTCAGGTGTGTATTTTTCATACTCATCCACAGTTGGCGGACGCGTACCAACTAAGCTCATATCACCTTTAAGAACATTCCAAAATTGTGGAAGCTCATCTAGACTGGTTTTCCGAATGAATTTTCCAATAGGTGTAATCCGTGGGTCATCATCCATTTTGAACATCCCACCACTCATGGTATTATGTGCCATCAGCTCTTTTTTGCGTTCCTCGGCATCTACGTACATAGAGCGAAATTTGTAAAATTTAAAAATCCGACCGTTTTTTCCAACACGTTCTTGAACAAAAATTGCTGGTCCACCATCTTTACGAATCATTGGAACTAGGAAAAGTGCTGCAATTCCACATATAAGAAGTCCAAAGAGAGAACCAATGACATCCAAAACTCTTTTAGCAATGATGTGACTATAATTGTAGAAATTTGTTGAAAAAGTGACCACGCTAAAGCCAGCAATTTCTTGAAGCTTCTTCTCACCAATTTGAAAATCCAAGGCGTTAATATTCACATTAACGGTGATTCCCATATTCTCAAACTGAACAACCAAATCTTCAATGGAATAGTAATCGCTCGGCAAGCTAATAAAAACTTCATCTACAACAGAGCGAGTTGCAAATTCAATGAGGCGTTCTTTTGGTATCGTTTGAATTGTCGGATGTTGGTAATGCGAGTTATCAAATACTGAGATAGCTACTATACATTCATTAAATGTGCGCGCTTCGGTTAATTGTTTTAAAATTCTGTCTAGACGATTAGAAACCGTAATGATGAGTACTTTTTTACTGCTTTTTAATCTTGGATGTACTCGTGCATAATATTGCTTGATTGATAGATTAATGCAATAAACACCCAAAGCATTCAACAAGATAAAAAAGATGAGATTGCTACGGGATAATGAAAAGTTGCCTCCCAGCATAAAAGAAGAGAATGTGATAATGACTGCATAAAAAGCACTGTATTTCAGTGTCTCGGTAAATTCAATTAAATAGCCACGTTGAAAAAAATGATAGTTATAATTACTAATATAAAAAGCAACAATATGTAGCAACATTAACATCACAATTTCTTTATTAGTTAGACTAAAGTTTGAAATTAAATTTATGATTGTAATCACAACAAAAACTGCAACTAGTTGAATAAAAGCAATTCCTGTTTTTTGAAACTCATTTCTATTTTCAAACATCCCTACTCCTAAATGCTAATCTCTACTTTTTCTTTCCGTAATTTCCGTAATTGCCATAATTTCCATAGGAGCCATATTTTTCTAACTGTGTATCATATTTATTTAGAATAACTCCCAAAAATGGCGTCCCGGTTTGTTCTAATTGTTCTTTTGCCTTTTGCAATGTTTTCCGTTTTACATTTCCTGACTCGACGACTAAAACGCTAGCATCACATTTTTGAGCAATGATAGCCGCATCAATGACCAGTCCAATCGGTGGTGTATCAACAACGATATAATCATAATGGTTTCTGAGAATATCAATCATGATACCAAAGTTTTTACTTTGCAATAAAGCTGTTGGATTGGGTGAGACTTGTCCAGCTTCAATCACAAATAGATTGTCAATATTTGTTTCGCATAAACCGTTTGACAAATCTGTCGCACCAGCTAGATAATCTGTCAGACCTGTGATTTTATCACGCGTTTTAAAAATCCCTGACATGACAGAGTTACGAATATCTGCGTCAATTAGTAAAGTATTATAGCCTGAACGTGCAAAAGCAATGGCTAGGTTTGTAGAAGTCGTTGACTTCCCTTCTCCGGACTGTACAGAAGTGACAGCAATGACCTTAATATTATCCCCACTAAGCTGAATATTAGTTCTTAAGGCATTGTAGTATTCTTCTGTTTTCTTTATCGTTTTTTCTTTATTTTTAGCTAATTCTAAACTCGGCATTATTTTCCCCTCTTATAGTTTATTCATATTTGGCACAACTCCAAGAAGAGTAATTCCCAGCGCTTCTTCCACATCTTCTGGCTTTTTCACTCGGTCATCTAACACTTCAACGACAAGAATCACAACTGAGATTAAAAACCCTCCTGCAAGAAAACCAATCAAGGTATTGCGTCTAATATTTGGTGAAGAAGGGGAATTTGGTACTTCTGCCTCTTCTAACGTTGTTACATCGGATACTTTGGTAACAGCAATAATTTTTTCAGCTGCAATTTGACGCAAACTATTAGCAATACGCGCAGCTTCTTTGGCATCCCCATCTGAAACAGCAATAGACACAATACGCGTATCCGTTGGGACAGTGACATTGATTTTTTTAGCTAATGCGCTTGGTTGTACATTTAACTTCAAGTCATCAATCACTTTTGCTAACACATCTTGAGATAAAATAATTTCTTTGTAGTCTTTTACCAAGTATGTCCCAGCTTGAAGGTCTTGATTGGTAAGAGTGGAATTTTCATTGGCTTGTCGATTTACAACGTAAATACGAGTTGTACTAGTATAATTCGGTTTTATAATAAAGGTACTATAGCCTAAAGCAACAATAGCCATTACAAAAGCGGTCACAACGATGAGAAATTTTCGTCTCCACAGGGTCTTAACTAATGATAGAACATCAATTTCCACCGTCTGATTATCTTGATTTTTCATTTCTTCTCCTAAATTAATTCGTCTTTTAATAATATTTCTTGATTTTCGCGAAATAGTGCATCAGCATATGCTTTGCCATACTTTTTAGAGATAATTTGGTAGGCTTCCTGCATATAAGGAGGTCGTGGACCTAAATTGTGCATATCACTTGCCACAAAGTGCACTAAATCCTGCTCCATAAAGAATTGTGCCCGCTTCTTCATGAATTTATACTTTTCACCAAATAACTTCGGCTTGAGGACGCTAGAGCTGTTGATTTGCATATAACAACCCATGTTAATCAAATCCTGCACTTTTTTCGTTTCATTCTCCAAGCAATGATAACGCTCAATATGAGCTACAACTGGTGTAATTCCTAAACGGAGCACATTGTTTAAAGCGCTGTGGATTTCCCTATATGGTGTCGTCATACTAAATTCAATTAAAGCATAACTCGTTCCGCCTAAAGTTGGGATGATTTTCTTATCGAGTTTTTCTAAAATATCGCTGGTATAATAAATTTCAGCCCCATACAAAATAGTGAGATCATCTGCTACTTCTTTAGCGATTTGCTGAACTTCATGAAAGTTTGCTGCGATTTTTTCTTCAGGTGTTTCAAACATCCCTTTTCTACGATGAGACGTTGAAACAATCGTTCGAACTCCTTGACGATAACTCTCTGTCAAAAGCTCTCGTGTGTCCTGACGTGTCTTGGGACCGTCATCCACATCAAACACAATATGCGAATGAATATCGATCAATCTTATTTCCCTTCCATCACTTTCTGAATTGCCGCTTTGGCTGCATTCAAGCTATCTTGATTTAACTCCATCATGTAAAGATTGGCATCCGGCATGGCATAAGACGGAAGGTCCGTCCGACCTTCTCCTGTAACTGCCTGAGAAGTCACGGTATAACTACCACCAGATTCCAGTTGCGTGTTGATTAGACTCATCATGGTTTCAAGACTCATATTGGTTTGAACTGAATCTTGTAGTCCTGAAATAATAGCATTGTAATTCTTCAAAGCACTTGTTGAAGTCAATTTTTTAATAATAGCCGCAATGACCTTTTCTTGGTTTTTACCACGGTCATTATCGCCACCACTCAATGAATAGCGTTCTCGCACAAAGCCTAGAGCCTGCTCAGAATTTAGATGAACATCTCCTACACCAAAATGATAATTACCGTGTAAGCTTGTAAACTCTTGATCATTATAAACGTCAATACCACCTAGCAAATCCACGAGTTTAAGGAAAGAAGTGAAATTGAGTCGGATGTAATAGTTGGTTTTAATGCCATAGAGATTTTCCAATGTATGAATGGACGCTTCCACACCATAAATGCCAGCATGCGTCAATTTATCATTTTGACTGTTGCCACCATCAGCAATCGGTACGTAAGCATCACGCGGTGTTGTTGTTAATAACACTTTTTTTGTTTTGCGATTCACTGTCATGATGATATTCACATCCGAACGAGATACAGACGAAACGGGACCATAAGTATCAATACCACTGACATAGATGTTAAAGACATCGTTATTAGTAGCTGGTGACTGAGCGTTTTCAATCTTTTTACTAATCTTGTAAGTATAGATTTTCTTAATTTTTGAAGCGTAATCTGGATGCTCGTTTTCGATAACACTTTCAAAAACACTATTTAGCACCATAGCCTTCGCTTCACCATTCCTCAAAGAGTTATAAGCTGCCAGATAAGACGAAGACTGATCAACCGTTAGATTGACTTTCTTGGTTTGCGCTAAGTTATCTGTCAATGCTTCAATATTTTTTCCGTCATTCGCTGTCGGAGCGAGGATATTTTTGACCTGACTAATATCTTTGATATCGCTATTTTTCGGTACTACCACACTCATTTCATATTCAGAGTAGTTGGAAGTTGCATTTAGCCCATTAGACAAATCTAGCACTTCTTTAACCGCATACATCGCACCTGAACTTGCCAGAATCGCTAAAATCAGTATAATCGTCGTTGTGACACGCGCTTTGTTTTTAAAAATTAAAAAGCCAGTCCCTAGTGCTACAACTGCTAGCAAGATTGATACCAAAACATTCATGTACCGAAAGGCTAAAATGTTATATCGGAACATTGAAGAAATCAACAATGCTGCTAACAATGCAAAGATGACTAGTAAAGCAATATTTAAGATCCGATTGCTTTTCTTCTTAGAAGAGCGCGATCTTTTTTTGGCCATTTGAAACTCCTATGCAAAAATATCCATTTTATTATCCCTATTATAGCATAAAATAACTGAAAGTTAAACATTCTTTAAGAATTACAAAAACCTTAAATGATAAATGCGTTTTCAATGCGGTTCTTCGCTGTTACATTCCAAACAACAAAAAAGCAGGAACATTCAGTCCTGCCTTGATTCAAATTTATTCTGTTTTATCTCGATTGACTTGTTCAAAACTTTCTGTGCCATCATTCAGTCTATCCCAAATGATCACTTTCCCAGCTTTGAGAGACTTTTGCACATCAATGATTCGTTGATTAGAAGAACCGCGAAATTGCAGCATGAGATTTTTCTTGGCTTTGTCAAACCGTCCATCAACAAGGATATCAATAAGACTCAGCAGTTCCAGCTTATCGGGTGTTTCCAACATCATTTCTTCCCATGTGTAGCCCGTCCAAGACCAAATATCTTTATTTGGCAATTCCTTACGAATCCGCTTAACCAAGGGAATGAGAATACCTGTATTGAGAAAAGGCTCTCCGCCAAGCAAGGTCAAACCTTGAACATAGGGCTCTGCCAAATCTTTCATGATTTGCTCTTCAAGCTCCTGCGTATAAGGAATCCCTGCATTAAAAGACCAAGTTGCTACATTGTAGCAGCCCTCGCAATGGAACATGCAGCCGCTGACATAGAGGGAATTACGCACCCCTTCGCCATCTACAAAATTAAAGGCTTTGTAGTCAATAATGCGACCCTTGCTTAACTCTTCACTTTTCCACTCACCTGGCTTCGGTGTATTCCATGTCATTTTTCTACCCCAAATCTATCCAATAGCGCTCTTTCCCAGCTCGTACATCTTCCAACACTCCACCATTGGCCAAAATCACTGCTCGACTAGCAGCATTATCCATATCGCAAGTAATCAGAACGGGAGAGAGCGCTAATTTTTTGGCTTCAAGTAAAGCCAAGGCTAATTGTTGTTTACCATACCCTTTCCCCCGCTCACTAGGCCGAATGCCATAGCCAATATGCCCGCCCAACTCTAAGTAAAAATCATTTAGTGTCATACGAAGCCCTAAAAAACCTAATGCACGATCATCTGCAAAGGAAGCAAACAAAATAGCTGGAACACGCCCTTCTTTCAAATTCAGTCCTGCCTCTTGATCACGATTGATTTGCAACCAATCTTCGTAATTTTCTGCCCATGCCCAAGTGCTTTCTACACCGCCATTCATGAGAAGCCCCTGCTCTTTGTATTCTGCAATCATTTCAAGTATCGCTTCTTTATCTGCCAATTCTGGTCTTCGTAATTCCATAAATTACTCCTAATTCAAATCTATCCAATAGCGTTCGGTGCCCTGTCGGATGTCTTCTAATATGCCCCCGTTTTTTAAAATAACTGCCCTACTAGCAGAATTGTCCTCCGCACAAGTAACTAGCACTCGGTGGATATTCTTTGAAGCAGCGACAAGAAGCCCTTCTTTCAACATAGCGGTCGCATAGCCCTTCCCCTGCATAGTTGGACGAACGCTATAACCAATATGACCGCCATGTCCGCGTAAATGTTCATTCAGACGCAAGCGTAAATTTAGAAAGCCAACAGCCTGTCCTTTATCAAAGGCAACAAACTGTATAGCCGGCACCCATGTATTAGGAATATTGAGACCCATTTCCGCATCTTGGTTTCCAGCAATCCAATCTTCATAAACGAAATTTTCCTTGTCCCAAAAACCGCCATCGTGTGCAGCATTCGACCTTTCAAATTCTAGTATGAGGTCTATCACCGCCTCTTTATCTTCTAATCTTGGTCGTCTTAATTCCATTTTTCTCACCTTGATAGAAAGAGAGTGAGACTAGCTTCATGCAAACCTCACTCTTTCTCCTATTTTTTCTTTGTTTTTTGTAAGAATTGTTCTCGCAAATTTGCAACACGATCTTTTTTATTGACTCCGCCTTTGGAATGCTTTTCATGATAGCATGCCACCTGCGCTTTGCCCTTATCGTCTAATTGATATTTTCCCATTAGAATTCCTACTTTTCTACATGATGCCCTTCAAATTTAATCGTCGAGCCGTTCATGTGTTTAACACGAGCTGAAATTTCCTTGTGACGCCCATTCACCATTGGACGAGCTTGAGGGTTACCAAGATAACCACAAGTTCGCTTCACAACATCAACTGTCTTTGGATCGCTATTACCACAGTTTGGACAAGTAAATCCGCGCTCTGTTGGTGTGAAATCCCCTTCAAAATCACACTTGTAGCAATGGTCAATCGGCGTATTGGTTCCTAGATAGCCCACACGGTCATAAGCGTAGTCCCAAACAGCTTCAAGCGCCTTTGGATTCTGTTGCAAAACAGGGTATTCACAATAGTGGATAAAGCCTCCCGACGCACCCGCTGCTGGGTAATCTTTTTCAAAGTCTAACTTTTCAAATGGTGTTGGATTCTTACGGACATCATAGTGGAAACTATTGGTGTAGTATTCCTTATCTGTAATATCTTTTACAAGACCAAATTTTTCTGTATCCAAACGACAGAAACGGTCGGTCAGACTTTCAGACGGTGTAGAATAAACAGAGAAGTGGTAATCATATTGGTCAGACCATTCTTCTACACGGCGTTTCATTTCACGAACAATGTCTACTGTAAATTTCTTGGCTTCTGGATTATGTTCCCACTCACCACCATAAAAGACAGTCGCTACTTCATACAGGCCAATATAGCCGAGAGAAACCGTAGCTCTACGATGTTTAAAGAGTTGATCCACCTTATCATATTTGCCAAGACGTTTTCCAAAAGCACCGTATTGATAAAGAATAGGAGCATTGGCTGGTGTTGCTTCTTTTGTACGTTCCACACGATAGACAAGGGCATCTTCAGCGATGTTCATCCGTTCATTGAAGATTTCCCAGAATTTATCCATATTACCTTCAGATTCGAGGGCAATTCTTGGAAGGTTGACAGTTACAACCCCAAGATTCATACGACCAGAATTGACTTCTTGACCATTTTCATCTTTCCAACCTTGTAAGAAAGAACGACAACCCATTGGAACTTTGAAAGAACCTGTTAATTCCACAATTTTGTCGTAAGACAAGACATCTGGATACATCCGCTTCGTAGCGCATTCCAAAGCCAGCTGTTTAATGTCGTAGTTTGGACTACCAGGTTCTAAATTCAATCCACGCTTCAACGTGAAAATCAATTTAGGGAAGATAGCTGTACGGTGCTCAGAGCCAAGACCTTTGATGCGGATTTGAAGAATAGCTTTTTGAATTTCACGCTCAAAACGATTGGTTCCAAGTCCAAAACCAAGTGAAGTAAACGGCGTTTGTCCATTTGATGTAAACAAGGTATTGATTTCATACTCCAAAGATTGCATGGCATCATAAATGTCTTTTTTAGTCTTTGTCCAGGCAAACTCTTCTTGCTTTTCAGGAAGCACCCATTCACGCGCATCCTTCAAATGTTTTTCATAATTTTTTTCAGCGTAAGGCGCCAAAACTTCATCAATTCGATCAGCAGAGCAGCCACCATATTGGCTAGAAGCTACGTTTGCAATGATTTGAGAAATTTGCGCAGTCGCAGTTTGAATTGACTTCGGACTTTCTACCTCTGCATTTCCAATCTTGAAACCATTTCCCAACATGCCTTTGAAATCAATCAAACAGCAATTTGTCATTGGCGTATATGGACTGTAGTCCAAATCGTGATAGTGAATGTCTCCTTTTTGGTGCGCATTTGCCACATGTGGCGGTAACATTTGCAAACCGATTGATTTTCCAACAATCCCCGCTGTCAAATCTCGTTGAGTATTGAAAACGTCGCTATCTTTGTTTGCATTTTCATTGACAACTGCTTGATCTTTGTTGAGCAATTTGCCAATTGTGAAGTTGATATCTGTTGCTTTTGAGCGCGCAAAATCACGTTGAGTGCGGTAAGTAATATAGCTTTCTGCAATGGCATATTCATTGGCATTCAGTAATTCATGCTCAACGATATTCTGAATTTCATAAATTTTAACGCCCGCAGGAAAACGTGCAATTACTTCTGCTACGATTTTATTGGTAATGCCTTCAAGTTTTGCTTCTAACAACGGAGTCATCGTCGTTACTTCTTGACTGGCTTTAACAAGCGCTTTGTAAATCTTATCTGCGTCAAAAGCCACACGACGACCGTCACGTTTTTCTACATAAATATCAGCAAATCCTTGTACTGTGTCTTCTTTTAATGCAATCATGAGCTCCTCCATTCGTATAAGACATATTATATCACTCCAACAAAAAAAATCAATATCTTGTGGTGAAAAACTTTATTTTTTGTTTCAAACACAAGATATTGATTTGTTATTTCAACTTATAGAGCTTGAAATGATTGAGTTTTAGGTCTGTCTGCTGATAATTTTCTTTTAATTGTTTTTTGATATCTTGCAGAAGAGACACTTGATTGTTGACTAAAATATAAGTTGGTGTCGTTTCTTTCAATCTATTCACTAGGGACATTTGATTTTCATCTGTTCCTTGATATAAGCTAGGCGTTAAAATCGGTACAGCAGATAGGCGCCCACTCGCTTGGTAAAGAGCTGCTGTTGTGTCCCAAGCATAGATTTTATCAGTAGTCTTTGATTTACTCTTGATATAATTTGCCGCAGAAATACGCTCACTTGTTTCGCCTGTCGATAAAACATACTGATTGACAAACGGAAAACCAATTAAATAAATCATGGCTAGAAGCGGTAAAAAAGCATTCTTTGTAATATAAGTTCCGAAAACAGACGAAGATTTTTGAACTCTACTGTGCCTTCCACCTCTATTGAACGACTGTTTCCCAAGCCACATACTGACTAGAACCATAAAAAATGGCAAAATCGGCAACAGTTGATAAGCTCCCCAATCTGGCAAAAAGAAAACAAATCCAACAAGAAAGAGAGAAGCTAAAAAACTAAAGAGTTGTAGAAATCGTTCTAAAGAATTCGTTGGCAATGAAAAACTTCTCACCCAAGTCACAACTACGCCAAGCCCAATAATGAGTCCGCCATAAAGCAAACCATTATACAACAAGTGCTGCCCTGAAAAATGCAGACTTTCCAACGGATAAAGAATCTGACTAATGGCGAGACCAAAACTACCATTTAAAACTGTATAATATCCCAAAGGATAAAACACAAGCGAAAAGCCTACAAGTGTAGCTAAAAATTGATAAAGACCACGTGCTTTTTTCTTTGCCCCAATATTATAGACTAACAAAGCAATGAAAGCCACCAGATAAAACACAAGACTTGTCATTGGGTCCGTCATAAACATCAGCGCACCAAGAGCACCAAAACCAATAAAGCCTCTGTCACTAGCTTCTCCTGCCACGTAGCGCATCAGAAAGTATAGCGCACCAAATACAAAAGGAAAAGCAAAAATACTAGAGTATAAGCCGCCCCAGCCTAAAGCGAGCGTCAAACAATAGAATAAAGAAAGGATTTTGATAGAAGTGTTTTTTACAGCCGTTAATTGATATACGATTTTAAACAGATAAATTCCTGCAACAAACAAAGCCAAGCATTGCATTACCGCAAAGAAAATATTGCCAATGAAGAGACCCCCCGCCCAATTAGCTAGATAATAAAGCAGGCCACTCGTTCCATAGATATTTCCATAAATAACCTGCCCTTGCGCCATTGCCCAACCTGCATATAAATTTTGAGATTGCAGGTTTGTGGCAAGATTAGTTAGCAATGGATTAGCGACACTCAAAACGCTCAATAATAAGCTCCACAAAAATAAAACGACAAAAGGAGTCGACGTTAGCTCTATAAAAACCGATTTTTTCTCGTTCTCTTCGTGAAGCGTCTCTGCTACTGTCTCTTTCATCTCTTGTTCAGGCGTTGTATCATACATAAAGATTCTCCTTGATATCAGTCTTATCTAGTATATCAAAATCTTCCCTATCTGTCAGCTTGATTCTGACAAGTTCTGCATCTTTTGCAAAAGTAAAGCATAGTATTCCAATTCTCGAAAACGATGATAACTTACAGCCACATACTCTTTCAAAAATTCCTTTTCTTCACGTGATAAACCTATGACCATTCTGCCTCCTTTTACTAGATTATTCGTAAAAAAGAAAAAATTCCTCTCATTGCAAGAAGAATTTTATAGCATCGGTGCAAATAATTCGACAATTTCTTTAATCAAGCGTTGATACCAGGTATTTTTAATGGTATCTTCATGTATTTCTTGTGAGGTTTCAAACAACTCCTCAAAATCTCGCTTCAAGTCAAACATAGAAGGCGTTTTATACATCAAAACAGCATTTTCATAGTGATGAACTAAGCTGCGGTAATCAAAATTGATTGTTCCGACAACACCAAAGTCATCATCAGCCACTACATGCTTACTGTGAATAAAGCCCGGTGTATATTCGTAAATCCGAACCCCAGCCGCCATTAAATCTGGATAAGCTCCTCGCGTAATGAGCTGAATGATTTTTTTATCTGGAATATAAGGTGTCACAATTCGGACATCTACCCCCCGCATAGCAGCATTTTTGATGTCTTCCGTCAAATCATAATCAATGATTAAATACGGCGTGGCAATATACACATAATCTGTCGCCTGGCTGATTATATTTTGATAGACATTTTTACCCACTTGAGCTTTGTACATGGGCTTCGGTCCACTCCCGTACGGAATATAGAGCCCTGGCGCATCTACAGCTTTGTTATCCAAATGATAGCGATCGAAATCACTGATTTTCCCACGGTTGATATACCAGTTCATCAGAAACAGCCGTGTCAAGGCTTTCACAGCGCGCCCATTCAGACGAATCCCGCCGTCTTTCCAGTGACCAAATCGCTCGATGTGATTGATGTATTCATCTGCCAGATTGATGCCACCAGTATAGCCAATCTGCCCGTCAACGACGAGGATTTTCCGATGATCTCGATTATTATAAGCCACCGTCATCCGCGGAATCACTTTGTTAAACTTATGAGCGTCAATCCCCATAGCCTGCAATCGGCTGGTATAATCTCCCGAAAGAGTTGCCATACAGCCAATGTCATCATAGAGCATTTTCACTTCCACACCTTGGGCTGCCTTTTCACGCAGAATATCCAAAATACTATTCCACATGAGACCTTCTTCTACAATGTAATATTCCAAAAAAATAAATTTTTCTGCATTGCGTAAATCTTCCAGCATTTTCTGGAACATCGCTTCTCCCAAAGGGAAAAATTGCGATTCCGTGCCGTCGTAAACATCCGCATTATGATCCATGCTGAGAAGCGACTTGATAATCCCGTAAGCTGATTTATCTGTCTTTTTCAAGTCTAACCGCAACTCATAGCTATTGTCCTCACGAAATTTCATCTGATCCATATTTTTTAACTGTTTCAGCTCACTTCTGGACAATCGGCGCTCACCAAACATCAAATAAAGCAAGGGGCCAATGACTGGAACAAACGCTACCAAGAGCCAAGTTACTTTGCTTTCTGGTGTCATTGAGCGATTGACAATCGCTAAAATCGTTGCCAAGCTGAATAAAATCACAAAGACAATCCATAAAGTAGGTGTCCAGCGACCAAGCCAAAAGAAAAACCAAAAAATGAGTGCAAGTTCTAGTACCATGATAATAATACTAAAACCATATTTTGACATCAATAGCTGAAATTTCCTAAGATTCATTTTCTCCCCCTGCTTTTACTTAGTACTAGTATAACGGGGATTTCCTAATAAATCAAGCCAGAATCACTCATTCTTCTATATTCAAAGTATTTTTTCATTAGAGCAAAAAAGAGTAAAAGCAAAGTTGTGATTCGTAACCATCAACTTTCTCTCCTACTCCCTATTTCTACATTTTAACTAGAATACTGATTGTTGTCCACTACCAATTTAGAAAGCAGTTAAAGGCAACAGATAAAGTTCATGAAGCAAGCCCCTTTGTGAATAATTCGCTAAAACAAATGCAACTTCTCCTATCGACTTGTATGAATCAATAAACTTAAATCAAACGCGTCCTAGTTTTCACAAGATCATATCAAATTTTGATCAAGAAATTTTGCACCAACATTAGACAGGTTATTGCTTCGTTAAAACGACTGTATCATTTTCTCCATTTTCTTGCTCAATATCCTCAATCGTTAACCGATCGCCATCAATCATATAACGATCAATGTCATCACCAATCGTCATTCTCTGATTTGTCGAATCAATGCTTACTTGTTTTACTTTCTCTTTACCGTTTGGCTCTTTTTCTGTCCACGTACCACTATTTCCTTTGATAACCAAAGTAATCTCATCTTCTTCGTCCATACCTTTATAAGTACCGTCTAATTTTTCTGACGAATTTTCCGCAATAGTTGACGAAGCACTACTCTCACTTGAGACTGTAGTTGATTGGCTGCTTGAGACAGATTGAGAAGACGGTGAAGTTTGGTTAGACTTGGCGCATGATGCCAAAATGATAAGTCCTATCAGAAAAAATGCGATGTAGCTGAATTTCTTTAATTGTACCATTTTTATCCTCCTTTGCTTACATTTCTATTATACTATCCACCATTCTAATCAGTCAATTTCTTTCTCCAAAAGAAAAGCACGAACTTCCGCAATGAAATAAAGAGAACCTGTCACAAAAAGAAGCTGATTATCAGTAGAATTTTTAATGAATTGTTCAATAAACTCCCGATAAGAGGAAACGTAGGTTTCGGTTGTAAGATTCTGCTTATCTATTGCACCGTCATCCTCAAAAGTCGTTACGAACAACTGCACATGAGGCAATTCCTGCTGAAGATAAGACAGCATCCCCTGATAATTTTTGCGTTTCAAAGCACCGAATAAGAGAAAAATTTCTTTTTGTTCTTGCTGGTGAATAAACTCCACCAAACGGGACAAAGCTGGTAAATTGTGAGCCCCGTCCAGATAAATTCCTCGCTCAAAATATTCCAGCCGCCCTGCCCAATGTGTCTCTTGCAGAGCTTTTCGTACTAGCTCTATTTGCACTTGCCAGCTGTGTTGCCCCATAAACAAAAGAAAACTTTGCAAAGCAACAGCGGCATTTTCTTCCTGATAAGTACCTGCTAGGCTCAACTTTAGATGAGGAATATTCACATCTGGGCTGAAAAATTGTCCTTTTGAAAACGAAAAATCTCTGCCATATTCGTACAAAACAACATCTAGCTTTTTCGCACGCAGTTCACAGATCCTTCTCGCTTCTTCAGCCAGTGGTCCGATGACAGCCACTTTTTTCTCCTTAAAAATCCCTGCTTTCTGCTCCGCAATGGCGGCTATGGAGTCTCCTAAGGTTTCTTGATGATCCAAACCCACAGACGTCACCACCGCAATATCTCCTGCCACTACATTTGTCGTGTCTAAAAGCCCACCAATGCCCACTTCAATTAAAGCCACATCTACTTGCTCTTCGTTGAAATACAATAAAGCCATAAGCGTTAAAATTTCAAAATAAGAAAGTAGGTTATGCATCGGTCGAAGCTGTTTTTCCATTTCCTGAACTTGGCGTCCCAGCCGAGTGAAATCTTCATCAGAAATGGGTTCATGGTTGATACAAATCCGGTCATGAACACTTGCCATGTGAGGCGACGTAAAGGTCCCTACTTTCTTTTCGTGCTGCACGAATAGCTGACTCATAAACGCAATCGTTGAGCCTTTCCCGTTCGTTCCTGTCACATGAATAATGGGATAATTTTCTTCAGGATGATTCAAAAGACTTACCGCCTGACTCATTCGGTCTAAACCAGAGCGAAAGTTTAGTCCAATGCGACTTTCCAACCACATTTCAATTTCATTCATATTCTTCTCCCAGCAAAAAGAGGGTGAAACAGAACCAGACTTTGGTTCATGTCACACCCCACAACTCACTTGAATAGTTAGCACTCTTGCTCCACATAGGAATTAAACCAACCATTCATTCGTATACCATAAAATAACGATTCACACAGCCTTTTAATCTCTTCATCGTCTGTAATATGAAAAGCTAGTATACACAATTTTTATTCTTCCATAAAGCTATTGAAAACTTCTTCAATCATGTCCCATTCAGCATCTGAATCTTCTGGGATTGGTTGCAAATCACCTTCTGTTCCGTCTTCATTTTCAGTAAACGAGTAGGCTTGAATTTCTACCTCGCCATTTTCATCTTCTTCTGCGCTAGCTGGAATCAAGAGAACATAGTTTTTACCAAATTCTTCTTTTCCGTCAATGGTCAAGAGAATTTCAAACAAAGTTTCATTCCCTTGCTCGTCTACTAGCGTAATCAATTCACGCTCTTCGTGTTCATGGTCATGGTTATGATCGTGTGCCATGTTTTCTCCTTTATTTATTAAAAATTTCGATCTAAATAATTCTGCAATATGAGCTGCGCTGCGAGCTTATCAATCACTTTTTTCCGCTTCTTTCTGCTCACATCTGCCTGCTCAATCAACATTCTCTCCGCAGCTACCGTTGTTAGGCGTTCATCTTGATAGTCAACAGGAAGCTGAAACAGCTGTTCCAGTCTACCACCATAGGCCTGACTTGCTTCGACACGCGGACCACTTGTATTGTTCATGTTTTTTGGGAGTCCTACAACGAACTTGTCAACCTTATATTCTTTTACAAGCTCACTCAAACGATCAAAACCAAATTCCCCTTTTTCTTCATCAATAGGAATAATTTCAAGTCCTTGAGCTGTAAAACCAAGTGGATCACTAACCGCGACACCGACTGTTTTTGAACCAACATCTAACCCCATCATTCTCATTAGAGATCAATGCCTTGCCCTTTCAAATAATAACGAACTAATTCTTCTACAATCTCATCACGTTCATATTTACGAATTTGATTTCGTGCATTATTATAGCGAGGTACATACGCAGGATCACCACTAAGCACGTATCCTACGATTTGGTTGATTGGGTTATACCCCTTTTCATTCAGCGACACATAGACATCTTTCAATGTTTCGCTAATCTCTTTTTTGTTTGAATCATCAAGATTAAAACGTACTGTCTCATCTGTAAATCCCACAATTACACCTTCTTTCACTAGAATACCTATATTATAGCACATTTCAAGGCTTTTCACAAATGAAAGGGGTTGAAAAAAGCTGAATAAATTCAGCTTTTTTTGTTTCATATACACCTATAAAATCATGGATTTGCAACTTCTTTAGCACCAGCTGCTTTGACAGATTCAATATATTGTTTGGGTGTTAAATTTTTGATAGTTGAAAACATAGAGCCATATGTATCCAGTTTTGATGCTTCATCAAGGTTGATTTTGCTCATATCAATATTGATTGTAACTTTAATAATATAGTCTTTTGTAATGTCTGTTTTAACATCAACACCGCCCAAAGACTTAAATTTATCCAATCCTGCAGCCTTTTCAAAAGCAGAAATCAAGTACGGCTTAGTGCTTTCTAAATCTTGACCCGCTAATGCACTCTTCATATTTTCAGGAAGTATTTGTTCAAGATTTATCACAAACTTCTTAAAGGTTTTTCCTTCATAAGAAATAGTTTGCGTAAGTGTTTGTTCAATCCCTTGGACAGTCTGTTTTTGTTGAAAAGACTTGGTCACAACAGAATCCTTTTTCACAACACTCGAACCAGTCTTACTATTCCCTGACTGATTCTGACCGGATTTTTGACCACAAGCTGTGAGTAGCAACAAACTTGCTCCTAACAAAACAACCGATTTTCTCATAAAAATATCCTCCTTGTATTTTAGAGCTTTATAAGAATAGTATACCATCTTTTGTAAGCGTTGTCAAAAAGAGCCGTCTAAAAAATCAATTCGTGTTTAACAAGTTATTGATTGACTTCCGTTGCACCACTGGCAATCTGATCTTCAACATATTCTTTTGGTTTCATTTTTAAAAATTCTTTTAATTTCATATTCTTTAAATACTCAGTATTTGCGGCTTTATTAACATCCAAAACTTGAAAATCAAAAGTATGAATTCGCTTCAATTCTTGCTCATTTATAATTTCCAAAGAGGTCGAAAAACCTTCCAAACTTTTTGCTTGTGTAAATTTTTCATCTTCAGACAAAGATTTCTCCAATAATTTTTGTGCCTCAGCAACTCCAACTTCCGCAACTACTTTTTTCATTTCTTCTTTCATCGGCATGATTTGCTCAATCGTTAAACTTAAAAATTGATCGCCTTTGTAAGTAATTGTTTGTGTTTGTTGAACCCCTTCAGCTGTTTTAGGGAATGATAAGGTTTTTGTCACAACTGTTTCTTTTTCAGCGTTTGCAATAACTGGCAACGTACTATCAATTGATTGCTTGCTTGTTTTTGATTTTGTTTCTTTCTTTTGACCACATCCTGCTAAGACTGTAAGAATAATGGTTAATAGAATCAGGCTTCTTTTCATGGATTAACTCCTCCTCATTCTTTATTTTATCATATTTTTAATATCAATAAACATCGAAATAAAAAAAGAGTGGAAATTCCACTCTTTACAAGGCTGCGCGTAAACGCGCTTCTGTATTTTCAACATTACGAACCGAGCGAGGTAAGAATGCACGAATATCGTCTTCTTTGTAGCCCACTTGTAGGCGCTTGTCATCTACTAAAATAGGGCTTTTCAAGATGCGTGGAGTTTCCATAATCAAGTCAATCACTTCATTCACACTTAATTCTTCAATATCTACACCTAAGCCTTTCGCATAACGATTTTTTGAAGAAACAATGCTTGCAACCCCATTTTCAGTTTTTGTTAGAATATCTAATAACTCTTCTTTTGTAATTCCTTCTTTACCAAGATTTTGTTCTTTATAAGTTAACTGGTGAGCATTGAGCCATGTTTTTGCTTTTTTACAACTAGTGCAACTTGAGACAGTATAAATTGTAATCATGTAAGTACTCCTTTCGCCACACGGTACTATTATCATACTATATTATACCACAAAATCCCTCCGTCTTGCGACCTATTTTTAAAAAATTATTCCTCAATCTCAATCGCGTCATCCAAGTCTAGCGTTACTTCCTCCACCTTGTTTGCTGATTTAGTTGCTTCTGCATTTTTTTCATCTTCAGCATCATCCTCAATCAAACCGTAATGCACTCGAACTTTATGATCAATTTCATCAAAAATTTCTGGATGATCCGCCAAGTATTTCTTAGCATTTTCAGACCCTTGACCAATCTTTTCATCATTATAAGAATACCAAGCACCCGCTTTTTTGATAATATCAAGGTCTGTCGCAATTTTAATCAACTCGCCTGTTTTAGAAATTCCTTCGCCATACATGATTTCTACGAAAGCTTCCTTAAATGGCGGAGCAACCTTATTCTTCACAACCTTAATCTTAGTTTCCTTACCAACATTGGTATCTTTTTCATCACCAGTTCCCTTGATTTGGGTATTTCCGCGAACATCCAAACGAACAGACGCATAGAATTTCAAGGCACGACCACCAGGTGTTGTTTCTGGATTTCCAAACATAATACCAACTTTTTCACGCAATTGGTTGATGAAAATCGCAATTGTCTTCGTTTTGTTAATAGAAGCAGACAATTTACGCATAGCTTGACTCATCATCCGCGCTTGCAAACCAACGTGACTATCTCCAATGTCTCCATCAATCTCAGCACGTGGTACGAGGGCTGCCACGGAGTCAATAACTACCAAATCTACCGCACCAGAGTCAATCAATTTCCCAGCAATCTCAAGACCTTGCTCACCAGAGTCTGGCTGAGAAAGTAAAAGTTCATCAATATTAACTCCAAGGGCTTGTGCATAAGCCGGGTCAAGAGCGTGTTCTGCATCAATAAAAGCTGCAATACCGCCTTCTTTTTGAGCCTGCGCTACTGCATGAAGAGCTACGGTCGTCTTACCAGAAGACTCTGGTCCATAGATTTCAATAATCCGCCCCTTTGGATACCCTCCTGCACCAAGAGCGATATCTAGCGCCAAGCTACCTGAACTCATGACTTGAACTTTTTGTTCAGCGCGCTCACCTAGGCGCATAATCGCTCCTTTACCAAAATCTTTTTCAATATTTTTAAGTGCAGCATCTAGCGCTTTTTGACGTTCCTCGCCAAATTTCTTTGAAATTTCTTCTAATTTTTTTTGTTTTTTTGCCATTTATTTCTCCTGTATAGTGATAAATTATTTTTTTGCCTACCTAATCATTATAGCATATTTTCGTTTTTTAATAAAGTTTTTCGCAGCAGATTGAAAGCATGCAGAACGGCTATTTCACGTACATCTTTCCGACTGCGACCGGCAATATTAACCTTAATAGACTGAACGTCTTCTGTGGTTGCTAGGCCGATATAAACTGTCCCTGCTGGATGTCCTTCTAAGCTGTCTGGACCTGCGACACCTGTTAAGCTCACCGCATAGTCACTAGCGGTCAATTTTCTTGCCTGCTCAGCCATTTTCTCAGCTGTAAAAGCTGAAACTACCCCATGCTTTTCCAAGCCTGCCAATGAAATGCCCAGCATTCGGCTCTTTTCTTCCATACTGTAGGTAACAAAGCCACCACTAAAGACATTGGAGGCTCCAGCAAAGTTTGCCAAAGTTGCTTGAAAGAGTCCTGCAGTCAAACTTTCAGCTGCTGTGACAGTCTTTCCTGCTCTTCTCAACAGTTCAAAAGCTGTTTGTCCCAGAGAATTATCATCTCCATAAGCATAGAAAAGATCAGCTAAATGTTGTTTCTCAAAAGTCTGTACTGCCAAAATTTTCTTTTCTAAACGAGTAAACTTAACATCCGCTTCCTTTTGACTAGTAGCCTTGGTGGACAATCGCAATGTCACTTCTCCCGTCTTAGCATAAGGAGCAATTGTCGGATCCGTTTGAGTATCAATTAAATCCCCTAAAAGGGTTACTAATTGACTTTCACCAATACCAAAGAAACGCAAAACTCTTGAATACAATTTTTGACCAGTTGCTAAGAGCGGAACCAGCTCATTATTTACCATAGGTTTTAATTCACTAGGCGGTCCAGGCAGAACGACATAAGTCACGCCACTGACTTCAATCACGCCCCCCACCGCAAGTCCGGTTTCGTTTTGGAGAGGAGTCGAGCCTTCCACTATCTGAGCTTGTCGCTCATTATTGGGTGTTCGCACATAGTCTGATCTACTTGCGAAGAAGCGATCCAATTTCTCCGTAGCCATTCGGTCAAATACCAACCTACGATTTAAGAATTTTGACAAAGTCTGCTTAGTCAAGTCATCTTCTGTTGGACCTAATCCTCCAGTTAAGATGATCAAATTACTACGATTTCGAGCGATTTCTAAAATGGATAACAGACGAGCTTCATTATCTCCGACCGCTGTTTGGAAATACACATCTACTCCCAGACTCGCTAATTTTTCAGATAAAAATTGGGCGTTTGTATTGACAATCTGACCTGTCAGAATTTCAGTACCCACAGCAATAATTTCTGCTTTCATAGAACCTCCTACCTTACTATTCGCAATTGATTTTATTTTATCACAAAAAATCTTAAAAAAGTTGATTTTCATTTCAGGAAATAAAAAGAGCTGTCAAGTTCCTTGACACACTTGTCAACATGCTGTGGAAAACTTTAAAAATATTGTTTGTTATGGATAATAACTGGATTGTTAGGTCAATGCTATTGGCAAATAGTTTGAATATTTTTATAATGGAGATGAAAAAAGGAAATCGTCTAAATATTTTTATTCAAAGAAAGGAGATTATCATGAAAATTTCACAAGTGCTCAAAGATATTCGTCAACAAAATCAGCTCACTCAGGAGGCTTTGGCAGAAAGACTCAAGGTTTCCCGCTCCGCCATTGCTCGCTGGGAAAGCGAAAAAGGTATCCCTGATATTGGAAATCTCATTGCCATCAGTCGGGAGTTCGATATCAGACTGGACACACTCATCAAGGAGGATGAGCGCTTGGAGAAAAAGGTCATCGAAGATAGCAAGGCCAAGAAATGGCATTATTTAGTCATTTTCTATCTCTTCTCCGTTTTGGTTGAGATTGCTATTTTTGCCTATTTGCATCATATCTTTATGGCTGGCTTCCTCATCTCCACCCTCTTTATTCTTTTCTATGAACTACGCATCTTTATCAAGGAAAAGATTTGGATGCAGAAAGGAGAATGAGGAAATAAAGAAAATGACAAAAAAACCTAGAGATCTGGAACTTCTAGGTTTTCATTTAATTATGGTCAATAAGGAAATATACTGGATAATTCAGCTATTTTTGTCCAATAAGCTGCAACCCTCTGCCTAGGAATAAAATGGTATATAGAGAGATAAAAATGAGCTGAAATTTTCTTGTTTTCATTGTTCTACTTCCAGTCACAATCCTTTTCGTGATCATTGATAAGGCCGGCTGCTTCTAGGAATGAATAGACACAAACAGGACCGACAAATTTGAAGCCTTGCTTTTTTAGCTCCTTAGACATGCTTTCTGACAGCTCTGTCTTGGCTGGCGCTTCCTTGTAGTTCAAAATTTCATTGTCAATCGTTTTGAAGTCTACAAAAGACCAGATATAGTCATTAAACGAGCCAAACTGCTTTTGAACAGCCAAAAAAGCTTGGGCATTAGCCCTGGTCGCATAAATTTTCATCTTGTTACGGATAATATCAGGATTGCCTAACAAACCATCTAGATCTGCATCTGTCATCTGAGCAATTTTCTGAGCATCATAGAAATGAAAAGCTTCCCGAAAAGCCTGGCGTTTATTCAGAATGGTCTCCCAAGAAAGTCCAGCTTGATAGGTCTCCATGCAAAGTAGTTCAAATAATTTCTGATCATCATGGAGGGGCTTGCCCCACTCCTCATCATGATAGGCTACATACAAGGGGTTATTCATTTTTACCCAGCCGCAGCGTTTGGTCATAGCTTTCTCCTATTTCACTAACATCTTAAGAGCAGACTTGATATAGTTTTCTGCTGTATCCGTCGTTCCTTCAAAGAATTTCTTGATTTTCTTGAGCTCAGCAGCTTTGTAGCCCAAAGCCAGCATGGCTTCCATGGCTTCTTCCAGCTCCTGATTATCCACAGTCTGGATGGGTGCCTTGCTTTCTGACGGACCATCCGCAGCCACTACCTTGCCTTCTAAGTCCAGCACCATCTGCTGGGCTGTTTTCTTACCAATCTTAGGAAACTTGGTCAGGTAGGTGATGTTTTTCTGCTCAATGGCTTGCACTAAGCCCGCATTATCATCTGCCGCAATGATGGCTAAGGCAGACACTGGGCCAATACCTGAGACTGAAATCAAGCTGAGAAAGAGTTGCTTCTCCTCCTCGGTCGCAAAGCCGTAAAGGAGCTCAGCGTCTTCTCTCACCACCTGGTGAACATAGACCTTAGCTTCCTGATGGAGATGTCCTGAGTAAGCATAGGGGTTAGCCACATGAAGAATATAGCCGATAGAGTTGACTTCCAATACAATATATTTAGCTGTAATTTTGCTGATGATTCCTTTAAAATATTCGTACATGACTTCTCCTTTTCAACCCTTTTAGTATATCATATTTTCAACTAGAAAAAATTGAAGCTGTTGGAAAAACCTCACATTGGATAGAAAAAAGCTAAAAAACAGAGAATATGGTAACTCTCTGTTTTCAGGATATTTAGTATTTCCCCAATTCTCTCAGACTGGTATGATTTTCCTGAATCCGACGGAACATTTTTTCCATATCAGATTTGGTAAAGTTGACCAAAACGGGACGACCATGTGGACAATTGTAGGGATTGTCACATTGTGATAACTGAAAAATCAAATCACGCGCTGAATAGTCATCCAAACTGTGATTGGCTTTAATAGAGCGTTTGCAACTCATCATAATAGCTAGCTCAGCGCGATATTTCTTGATAGAGACTTCCTTGGTTAGAAGCAGCATATCGCACATCTCATAAATACCTGATTCGATCTCCTCTTCCTTAAGCCAAATGGGATGTTCACGAAGAATAAATTGATTAGTTCCGTATTCTTCAAGGAAAACACCGACTTCTTCTAAAAGAGTCATTCGTTGTTTCAGACGCAACATATCATCAGCTGGAAATTCAAAGATATAGGGAACCAGAAGCTGCTGCTGACTAGCATCTACATCTCCGATTTTTTCGCGGTAATATTCATACTTTACTCGCTCTTGAGCTGCATGTTGGTCAATAATATAAAGACCACCGTTTCCTTGAGCAAAAAGGTAGGTGCCGTGCATTTGCCCGAAATATTCCAATTCTGGAAACGTTGAAGTTTCTTCTCCACCCAACTTATCTAAAGCTCTCTCTAAGCTCGCCTGATCCAGCTCTGGATGATCTAGTTGATTGTAAGAAGGAGATTGCCTTTCTGCAAATTTGACAGAAGCAACTTTTGAATTGAGTTCATCTGTATCAGCAGATTGTTGGTCTAATCGGGCAGATTCCTCAAAAGAAGGTTGAGCTTCTGACACTTGTGGTTTCACAAAGAAGTCATTTCTTTCTTTATCGTAATAGAGTCGGTTTGCTTTGAGTGGGAGACTCGTCTGCTCAGGTTTATTTGCTCGGTTAATGGTTGATTTTGCTAAATTTTCCAAAGCGTCCGGAATCAAATCCTGCTCTCTTAAACTCGCAGAAATGGCTTGCGAAATCAAGGCCATCAGTTCTCTCTCTTTTGAAATCCGCACTTCTTGCTTGGTCGGATGAACATTGACATCAGCAAGATATGGGTCAATCCGAATATCAATCACAGCAATCGGAAAACGTCCCACCATGAGCTTGCTACCATATCCATCTAAAATAGCTCGATTGAGCAGGAAATTCTTGATGTAGCGACCATTGATGAGAATGGTGATGTAATTCCGATTAGCCCTTGTTAATTCTGGAAAACTAATATAGCCTGATACTTCAAAATCCAAATCAGATGCTGAAATTTCAATCATTTTTTTTGCTGTTGTTAATCCATAGATACCAGCAATTGCTTGACGCAAATTTCCTGTTCCTGCCGTCCGAGTCAACTCTTTACCATCATTGAGCAAGATAAAAGCGACCTCTGGATGTGCTAGACTCAAACGGTTCATTACATCTACAATGTGAGACAGTTCTGCTTGTTGACTTTTCATATATTTTAAGCGAGCAGGTGTGTTGAAAAAGAGATCTTCCACCTTGATTTTGGTGCCTCTAGGACAGCTACTTGGTTCTATAGTTTCAATTTCTCCACCTTGCGCAATCAGAAGCGTTCCATGTGTTCCACCATTTGTCGCAGTTTCAATTGTCAAGCGTGAAACAGAAGCAATCGACGGAAGCGCTTCACCGCGAAAGCCCAATGTCCGAATTCGAAAAAGGTCGGCTTGTTTCTTGATTTTACTAGTAGCATGCCGCCGCAAAGCCAAGGAAACCTCCTCATGCTCAATTCCTTCGCCATTATCAATGACTTGAATGCTCTTGAGTCCCGCTTCTTCAATCTCAATTGTAATTTGGCTAGCGCCCGCGTCAATAGAATTTTCTACCAACTCTTTGGCAACGCTGCTAGGCCGCTCAATGACCTCACCTGCCGCAATCTGATTGGCAAGATTTTCTGGTAGTTCTATAATTTTTGACATAGTTTTTGGTTTTACCCTTTCTAAACGTTGATTTAATAAGGTTCTGATGATGTTTACAGCTATCAAAAACTCAATTTGTTCACCTTTTTGTGGACTAAAGGGAGCTAATGGCTTTCTCAAAGTAAGCTACTGCTTCTTTTTCTTTGTCTCTTGATAGGTGGCTGTAAATGTCTAAGGTCATTGTAATATTTGCATGACCTAAGCGATATTGTAATTCTTTGTATGAGATACCAGCATTCAGCAATAAACTAGCGTGAGTATGGCGGAAAGCGTGAAAGGTAAAGCGAGGGATACCTGCTTCTTTACAACGGGTATCTAAAGCGCTTTGCCTAATTGCCAAATCAAAATATTCTCTTGTAGGGGCGGCAAAGACTACAGACGGAGCACGCGCCCCGGTTTCGAAAAATAGCTGGCGTTGCCTATTCTTGTATAGACGCAGCATATTGACCGTTTTCTTGTCTATGCTAATGGTTCGATTGGCTGACTTGGTCTTAGCTGTACTAACCGCCTTTAAGCCTTTGTTATACGTTTTATTTACTGTGATTGTACTCTTATCAAGGTCTATGTCAGTCCATTCTAAGGCGCAGGCTTCACCAATCCGTAACCCTGTAGACAAGAGCAAATGATAAAGGACATACTCATAATACAAACTATAACGCTTGTACTGCTTCTTTTCTAGATTATCAAGAAAAGCTTTCAAGTCATCTGGAGCAATAAACTTTACCTTGTTATCAGCCTTCTTTTGTCTTCTAGGAAGTATAATATCTCTAGCTGGGTTATTGGTGACAAATTGCAGCAATATTCCTTGCTGAAAAATCCTCCTGATGATTGACCGTATTGTCACAAAGTTTTCAAAATATCTTGATAACTGATTGATAAAAACTTGTATATCACTAGCCGTTATCTTGTCAAGTTGTCTGTTCCCAAAAACTGGGTAAATATGGGTTCTTAGATTGCTCAATGTTGCCTCATAGGTTTGTGGCTTAACGGTCAGCTTATAGCTTTCTAGCCATATATCAGCCAGCTCTTGAAAATTCTTGACCATGACTGCCTTTTGAATGGTTGAGCCATTCAGTTTAAAATCTATCTGGGCTTGTTGAGCTTTTGATTTAACCTCTTTTCTTGTCCGTCCTGTTACGCTGGTTTTTACTTTCTTACCTGTTACCTGGTCAACACCGAGATAAACACTAGCACGGTATACAGTTGTACCGTTTTTCTTTTTGACTTCTGTTATTCTCATGATATCCCTTTCTATCAGCAGGCAAGCCGTAAAAGTTTTAGATTGGGTTTATATCATGCTAGGAGCTACGAGAACGCCCCTATTTTCGTTTGTTTTATGTAAGACGGTAAATTATACCAGAAAAGAAAACAAGCGCTTAAACGGGCTTATATTACGTTTTAAAACATGGCATGTTTTGAGGTAAATAATCTAGGTCAATAAATGAGATTGTGAGGGTATGAGACTATTGATCCGATAGGTGCTTGATTTGTTTTTCTATAGATTGAATTTTACAATCCTTGTTTTACTTGTCACTCTAACATCCAAACCTTTTGCGTAAGATTTTTTGTTAACGTTCAGATATTTTTTCAACATTCTTTAATTATTTAATTTCTCTATCTAAATTGCGTTTCACCTCATTTCTTGGTAAAATAGGTACAAGAAAACGACCTTTTGAACGGTTGTTTCTTATACATGTTTTCCTCACACTCAACGTTTGGCGATGGCGAGTGTGAGGTTTTTTAATAGTGTATCCAGATAATGTCTTCAGGATGATTTCCAAAATCTCTGTCATGACTAACAATTTTTATGTCACTTGTTAACATTTTTGTATAAAGCAAGTCATTGTAGTCTTTCATTTGGTCATAGTCATTTAGACTGCTATCGATATGCGATTGTTTGATTGGTAAAATTTCACTGTACTTTAAGATTTCATTTTTTACACTTTCACAAGCTAGTTGATAGTAGTGTGAGAAGTCTGAAGTCTGTTGATAATCACGTTTGAACTTAAAATTATTCTTATTCAATCTATAAGTTCTTGCGTAGTTCTCGTAAGCGGTTCTACAAATGACATTGATATATTCTGAAATGATTTGCGAGTTGATAAAGAGCTTGCAATTTTTATTTTGTGCTTCGGATAAGAATTTTTGATAACCAAAGCTATTGGTAGAAAATGGCGAGAAGAGATATATCCAGACATTGGTATCAACGATGAAAGTCTCACCTTGATTCAAGGTATAAGTATTCAAATCTTTCTCAATAGCCATCCTGCATTACCTCATCTTGCAAATCGGATAACTCTTGTCTTTTTTCTTTACTGTTAGATAGAACAAGACCTATTTTTTGGAAATGAGACTCACTAACTGATGACCGTTTTATCTTCACTAGCTTTGTGAGTTCGTTTGTTGGTTTTAGGTCATAAAGCTGGCCGATAGCGAGGTTTAGAAATGCTGTGGTTAGAATTTCTATACCTGTAAAATCTAGTATAACTGGCTCGTCTTTCTCAACATATTCTTTAATTTTTTGGAAAACAATTTGTCCAGTTTCATCTAGGATAGCTGATTTATTATTGATGATCTCAGCGATATTTAGTGTTTTCATGTGTACTCCTTATAAAAACCATTCTTCTAGTAGTCCTGATAAATCTATTGTATCAGAAAGGGAAGGATTTTGACAATCATCAAGGAAAAAGGTGATAATAACAAGCGTCCCTGAGACGTTAAATGGGAACTCTAAAAAAGTAATATCACCCGTTTTATCGATGTGATAATATCCGTTATTGGAGACTATTTTTATTTCTCCTTTTCCTCGGAGCTTTTTCTTGAGTTCATACAATCCTACGCCACTGTCATATCTTTCTTTGGTAGACGTCCCTCTGTCAAAAGCCCATTCAAAGTAATCCTCTGTTTTAGAAAAGGAATGTCCTTTGGTTTTGATGTTTTCTATCATTCCAATCCCATTGTCCGATATAGCGAAAGATATAGTGCCGTCTTGACTTCCTCTAGGTTTCCGCGGGTAGTGCTGCCCGCACATATAAGACATCTGAGTGCGAGTGGTCTCGAACGTTGTGTATAATTTCCAACAGAGCTTCTTTTATCTCTCCTAAAAACTCTTCAGAAGTTTTGTTTCGGATCTGTCTTAAAAGCTCGTCATCTATATATTCGTCAATTTCGTCAATTCTTTCTATCGTTTCTCTAAAAAATGGTATGGTGGTGTTGTAGGTATCGGCTAACTCATATTTTAAGCCGAAATGCTTTAAAAAGCCATTTTTTAGAAGTATTTCTTTTGATTTTAAAGAGAGGTTCTCTATAACGGCGTAAACATCTGCCCCTCTATCTGTTACAGCACTGAACAACATCCCTAGAAAAACAGTCATTTCAGCATTTATCCAGCGGATATTTTCAAAGTTAAAATACACTTCGTCTTCGTTTGATAAGTAAGGTAAAATATCGTCTAATTGGTGATAGAGTTCATTCAGGTTATCATATTCATTATCTAGTATCCTTGGTAAAAAAATTTCGTAATCTGTCATACTCACATCCCCACTATTTTTTTAAATTCTTCTTGTATCATATGCTCACCCCCATGTTGTCGAAATTTTGTGGCTTTTTCGCTCACTAGCTCGGATAGAACGCACGCGCTCCAAGAGCTCACGGAAATAGTCTTTTTCCAGAAGGTTCTCACCTTGTTTTAGACGGTCATCATCCATAGCGAAGCCTTTTAGCATATATTCGCGCAGAACTGAAGTAGCCCACTGTCTAAAGCGCGTGGCTTTTTGAGAGTTGACCCGATAACCTACGGAGATAATGGCGTCAAGATTGTAGTAGCTGACATCCTTAGTTTGGGTTTTATCAGCAATTGCACCGTGTTTTGTGGTTATTTCCATTTTGGAAACAACCACTTTTTCTTCTAATTCTCCCTCTTCAAAGATATTTTTTAAGTGTTTACTAATGGCAGGGACACCAACACCAAACAGCCTAGCCATTTCTTTCTGACTAGCCCAGATAGTTTCCCCGCGTATAATAACGCTAGCTGTTTCTTGGTTGTTATCTGCTGAATAGATTAAAAATTGTAATTTGTTCATGGCTTCCTTTCTGTTGGTGTTTTAAAAATTAGATTTTAAGATATTTGACTTGCTGAACTCCGAACGAACCCCGAGAAATCACGCGCAGGTATGAAAAAGTAATATACACAAACATTATAAGAGTTTCAAAAAGTCCAATTCTGATAAAATTTCAATTTCTTGACCTTTGCTAAGTAAGGAGAAGGGTTTTTTCATTTTTGAACTTTGCCCACTTTGTCCGACTATCCTAAAATCCTGTTCTCCTATCACAAGGTATTCTGTCCTTGTTGTTACATTATTTTCTGGAATGCCACCAAGTAGAGCTATTGCTTTAGCTGCCTCATAACGTGTGAAATGTTCCAGTTTTCCAGTAAAGACAATGTGGGCACCATACACTGGATTTGTTGTGTCCATATTAGAT
The DNA here is from genome assembly GCF_001814695.1 of Streptococcus sp. HMSC066E07. Taxonomy (NCBI): domain Bacteria; kingdom Bacillati; phylum Bacillota; class Bacilli; order Lactobacillales; family Streptococcaceae; genus Streptococcus; species Streptococcus sp. HMSC066E07. The sequence goes on along the minus strand of NZ_KV817448.1, from coordinate 95,550 downwards.
TGTTCTTCTTCTGTAGGCTCATAAAATTTATTTTTAGGAGTATAATGCTTACGTTGTGATTGTCGTAAAAATCCTCTTTCTCCTAATGTTCCAAACTTTTTATAGTGAATTGAACTTAGAAAGTCTGCCAAGTCTGTTTTATGATTCATATCCATTAGCTTACAAATCAGTTGACCACAAACTTCAGCATCTGATAAAGCGTCATGGTGATTTAAAGAAAAATTAAAATGTTCCGCTAGACTATCAAGTTTATAACTAATTTGACCAGGATAAGCAAATTTTGAAACGTAGTAACTACAAAAATAATCAATTTTATCAAAAGGGAGTTGATATTTTAAATACACGTCTTTTAATGCATTCATATCAAATTGTGCAAAATGAGCTACAACAGGAAGATCATTTATAAAATCAATAAGTTTAGGGCGTATGTTTGGGAATGTTGGTGCAAATTCAACATCTTCAGAATGAATTCCATGAATAAAAGTATTAAAAAAGGAAAAATCTTCTTCAGGATTAATTAAACTGTAAAAATGATCTATAATTTTACCATTTTCAAATTTCACTAGTCCTATTGAACAGATACTCCCACGAGACTCGTTAGCAGTTTCAACATCAAGAGCAACGAATGAATTCATTTTCATCTCCTTATTTATGTTAGACAAGCGTTGACAAGGTTATAAATAAGATTTAAATCTCCCGCTTCATATATGGCTTCCTTCAAGTACTTTATTATATAATCTATGTGCTTTGATATTGACAAAATTTTATACTCTAGGAAGCACTAAAGTTCAGTAAATCGTAACGCAGGGGTTAGAAAGTATAATCAGGATTATGTCCCTTTTCTTTGTAAAAATTATTTATCCCTTTTGAAGATTGGAAAAGGTCTCCTAGTTCTTTATAACCGTTCTCTAACAAATATTTTCGAGGTGCTCCTGCTTGTTCGGTTATTATCCGCTTGTAATCTATATTATTCACTGAGTTGACATTGAGTTTTGTTATATACTCAAGAGTTGCCTGAATTTCATTATCACTTAATACCAAGTCATGCGAACGTAAGAAAGTTATAAATTCTTTTTTTACGTGTTCTTTATACTCTTCCTGTAATTCATTATGACGTAAAGGACTTAAGGAAGTAAAGCCTCCCTCTCCATTATCTATTAGAATTTCATCATCTCTATATTTATCAGAGACATCACTATACCCTAAAAGATAAGCCACAGACACCCCAAAATAGGCAGCTAATGCTTTAGTTTTATCTGGTTTGATTTGGCGTTCGCCCTTCTCCCAGGCTATTATAGTTCTTTTTGTTACCCCTATTTTATTGGCTAACTCTTCTTGTGTTAGTTTTTCTTTTTGACGTAACTCTTTAATCCTATTCAATTTAATCACAACCTTTCAACGGTCATTTTATCATATTGAGAAATAAAAGTATAGAAAAAGTGAAAAAAAATATCACAAAACTATTGACAACACTAAATAAGTGATATAAAATAACACTACAACTTAAAAAGTGACAGAAAATTTCACTTTGAGTTGGACGGCAGACAAATAAAATCATAACCTTTCAACCGTCTGCCTTTTGCTTTTTTATTAACTTGTGAGGAGGTATAAAATGCTAATTACTGAAGATATGGCCCAACGTGTGCGGGTAAAACGTGCTATTGAGCGTATCACAGCAAAAGAACTTGCTAAAAAGTTGGGAACAACCCACGTCACCCTATCTAAAGTAGAACGCGGTGATTATGATGCACCGCGCCGAATTTACACCGCGGTTATCTCATGGCTAGAGGAATAAGAAAGGAGGCGCAGTATGGAATTAGTTTACATGGACGGCAAGAAAGAGCCGTATACACTTTCAAGCATTATTGCAGAATGTGCAGAGGTAAAACATAGGCATTTGAAAATCTTACTGAATAAGCACCGAGCAGCCTTTGAGAAGTTCGGAAAGGTGACATTTAAAATTTCACCTTCAGAGGCTGGGCAAAATGTACGTGACTATATTCTGAATGAGCAGCAGGCTACGTTGCTAATCACTTACTTACGTAACACCGAGCCAGTTAAAGAATTCAAAACAAACCTAGTCAAAGCATTCTTTGAAATGCGGGACGAGGTGGCGGCGTTTCGCTATCAGAGGGCTTTAGAACAGCCCAAAAGAAAAAGCCTGCATGAGGCGATTGAACATTGGGAACAAGCTCCAAAACACGCGCACCCAACTCTTAACAACCTTTTACTGAAAGGTGCTAGCGGCATGAATAAGCGACAACTGATGGCGGCGCGTGGTGGCTATAATGGCATTGTTAGCCTAACCAGTACCGAGCTAGCCAGATATCAAGACTTAGAAGATATGGCTATTGCTATGATTAAGCTAGGCATGACTTATCAGGAAATAAAAACCATGGTCTTTAGACCACAACAAGGAGGATAAAAAAATGTATCTATCAAACGAACAAGAAAAAGCTCATCTATACGCTATGATCGACCTTGCAGACAATGCTATTTTACAAGGTGATAAAAAACAAGCACTAACTAGCCTTTATTTTATCAAAACAGGGCTTGAAAATATTTTAAAAGATAACGATAACTCAAAAGCTGAATAAGCAGCAAGCGATAGAATCGATTTTAAGCTGATTTTCGCCAATAAGATATAGCCAAAATCAACTTGAAATGTCTCAAGGGTATAATTATATCCCTAACCGTTTCAACCGCTCAAAACGCTTATTAGAGTGCTTAAAAACAGAATAAAACAAAAAGGCTTAACCAACCGACCAAGTAGGAAGCCTTTCACACAAATACTAAAACAATACAGCAGGCAAGCCGTAAGGGTTTTAGTAAAGATTTATAGCTAGATTATACCATATCTAGGACATTTTGACCATACGGAGGGCGCTACCCCTTAAAAAGGGCATAAATACAAGAAAATTTAAACGAGGTAAAACACCATGACAAAAACAACAACAGTATTATTGAGCACTGAAAAACTAATCGACTTAGGCAGCGAACTAACTGACATCATGAACAGCTTAGAAATGAATAACTTAACTCTAGAAGCCTTAGAGATAACGCAAAAAGTAGATACAGCGACCTTTAACTGGATAGCTAAGAAATATATTGAGACTGCTTATGCACAAAACGAAAAACTTTGCCAAAGACTAGACAAAATTGCCTTTCTGCTATTAAACAATGACAAACCCAAGGAACTGGAGGCATTAAACAAATGAGCGAACTACTAGGCGCAATTTTAACGCTACTACTTTTCTTTCTCGCTGGTATTTGTACTCAACTGTTTAATGCTTGGGCGATTGCTTACAAGCGGAGGGGCTATATCACTAAAAAGCAGCTAAGAAAAATTGAAAAATGGCTAGAGGTTATGGAGGCAGAACATGGCAGATAAAAAAGATTTTGACCTTGCAAATGAAAGAGCTAAGAACTTTGGTATTTGGCTAGAAGAAGCCTATCAGACTATGCTAGATTTTTCCCTAGAAGATAAATTTGACTGTTACAGTATTGAGGAACGAAACCAACTAGAACGAGTTTTAGAAACTTTAATGGATTTTTGCGATATGTGGGAAAGAGGGCAGATTATCCTAGCCAGCAAAGAAAGAGAGACGATTGAATGAAGCTTCCAATTTTACCAGAGAATTATAAGCGCGTGCTTGCTCTTATTCCGCAGGGAGCAGAAAGACCACGCACAGGCAAAGAGATTGTTAAACTCACAGGGTTAGATATCCGAACCGTTCGAGGCATTATCCGCGGTTTAGTAATTAAGTATCATATCGCTATTTGTGGAAGCCGTGACCTAGCAGGCGATTACTATATCCCAGCAAATGACAGCGAACGTCTGGCAGGTATCAGAGCACTAGATAGGCAGCGACAAGATGAGCAAAAGCGGATTAGTGCCCTCATGTATGCGAACTTGGACGAACAAGACAAATATTTGAAAGGCGGTTAGTATGGCATTATTTAGCTTAGATACAGAAACACAACTAAAGGCAGAAGCCCTAACCTTGCTTTCTAACTTTCTGCAGTCTTATACACAGCCAAAGCCAAGACAGCTTGGACTAATGACAGCCCAACAGGTTAAGGAGGAACTAGGGATAAAATCCAAAACCTTGGCACGTTGGGAAAAAGCAGGCTTAAAACGATATCGCCCACCACTAGAAGACACTCGCAAAGTCTTTTATAAAGTAAGTGATATTCTGGTATTTTTGGGGGTAGATTAGGGGGAACAATGGCAAAAACAAAAGTTTATTTTTGGTTAAAAATTGATAAAAAGTTTTTTGATAATATCTTTATCAAGAGACTTAAAACTTTACCGGGTGGTTACACTATGACAGTTATATATATCAGACTTATGCTTGAAAGTCTTGATAGTGACTGCATTCTTTACTACGAGGGATACTTTGATAGTTTAAAAGCAGAATTAGCCTTAAAGCTAGATGTTTCAGAAGATGATATTGAAATGACTATGGCATATTTTACAAAATGCGGTTTAATTCAAATTGATGAGGATAAAAATGCAAAGCTGCCACAAGCTAAAGCCATGGTACAACAGGAAACGAACCAAGCCGCCTATATGCGGGAATACCGCAGAGGACAACGAGAAAAAAATAAAAATCTTACAATGTTATCTGATAATCTTACAACGTTAACTACGTGTAAGAAAGAGATAGAGAAAGAGATAGAGCAACAGCTAGAGCAAGAAAAAGCTGGTGAAGCTGGTAAAAATATTATCTTTGAAAAACTAAAAGAGGCTTTTGGTGAAATGTCTGTTAGTGGCACAATGGTGACAGAGGTTGAAGACTTGCTAGCTACTCACGGCCAGACTTTGTTACTTTATGCTCTTGAACAAACCATATTGAACAACGGTAGGTCTATTAGATACACGCGCTCAATCCTTGAACGCTGGCAAGGTCAAGGATTAAAGACTATCGAGCAAGTCAAACAAAATCAAGCAGCTTACGAGGCTAAGAAACAGCCATTAGCACAACCAACACAGGACAACTTCCCTGATGTCCCGTTTTAGGAGGAGGTGAAAACATGGAGGAACAGTTCAAAGAGTATCAAAATAGAAAAATACTTGATAAGGTCTGCTCAATTCATAACGTGAACTATTGGCAAATATCAACACCTATTAGGGGAAGTGATGAACGTAAGTTGCAAGAGTTTTGCCCTGAATGTGTCAGAGAGAATATACAGCGCGAAGAACAAGAGTTAGCTAACGAAGCCACAAACCAACAAGTCTATCAAAAAACTTATCATGTCCTAATGCGTGATAGTGTAATCCCTGATGAGTTAAAAACAGCAACATTTGACAATTTCATAGTCGAGACACAAGAGGAGAAACAACTATTAGCCTTTGCTCAAAATCAGGTAAAGAAGTACCTAGAGGGTATGAATGGAAATACGCTGATTACAGGCTCTACAGGCGTTGGAAAAAGTCATCTAAGTGTTGCTATGGCTAAAGCTATCAACGAGGACAGTAAGGCTAAAAATGAGCCTAAAAGCGTTCTGTTTGTAACCTTTACAGATATTGTTAATAAAATTCAAGATGGTTGGACTTATGGCAAGAATGCAGCTTTTACTAAATCTGATGCCGTGGAACTCTTGAAAAGGCCTGACTACCTTATCATTGATGATCTAGGGGCAAAGAATGCGGTTATTAAACCTAAGAACGATTGGGAACAGGATTTATTATTTGATATACTTAACAATCGTGAGAATACAATTATCAATACCAATCTAAGCGGTGATGAATTAAAAACAGTGTATAACGAACGTAACTATAGCCGCATTCTCAAGGGTTTAGAGGGGAATTCATTCAGGATTTATAGTATCAAAGATAAGCGGTATTCAATTCGACAATTAAAGACTAAACAAGTTAAGAAATAACAAAGAGGCGCGTGCCTCTTTTATTGTTTAGCTAGACTTGAAAATTAAGCGGGCTTTTGGTAAGGTATTGAATATAGGATCTAACAAGATAGCGCGTGATTGAACAAAGAACGAACAAAGAGAAAATAACTATTTGAGTCATGGATAATCCAAAGAACACGCGCAGGAAATAGCAAAAAAAGCCAGCTTGTGCTAGCTCCTTTTGGTATAAATTCGATAACTCTATTATATCATAGGAGAGATAAAACATGCTGGAATTGTTTAGAGAGATTGACGAAAAAGCAACTCAAGCCAAGGCTAAAAAGATTTTACAGACTTATCGCCGTTTGTGTCGAATTGCTGGGAGTGAATACACTTTGCGGAGCGCCAGTGCTTTTTCAGACCAACCACGTAGCAAGAACAATCAGCCAAGCAAAGGACTTGAAACCTTTGTAGTAAAAAGGCTAGACGCAGAAAGAGAGAAAGCAGAGATAGATAAGGCTATTAGTTTGCTCTCTAGTGATATGTACAAAGAAATATTGATTAGAAGATTTTGCAAAGCAAGACAGTGTAGCAATATCTGTATATACATGGAATTAGACTTGTCTGAATCGGAATTTTACAGAGAACAAAGCAAGGCATTATTAGAGTTTGCGGAATGGTATAAAGCCGGTGAATTGCTTGTCTTTAAACCTTACGTAACGGGTTGAAACAGTATTTATACAAACCAAGATACAGGGGCTATTTGCCCCTATTTTTTTGAACGGGGTGGGGGTTATTCGGAATAAAAGAACGCTGCCCTCTTCTGTGCAAAAAATTCCCTTTTTGAAATTTTTGAATGCAATAGGAAAGAGAGAATAATTTTTAAAACACCCCCGCCCCACCTTTTGCGCAAGGAGAGCCGCGACAAGGTGCCTTCTTACGTCGCGCGCCAATTTTTCAGATTTTTAAGGGGTGTCATGGAGCCAGAGTTAGGAGGTGAGTCCGCTTGGTTAAAAATCCTTATTATCGGCAGAACAAAGGGCGTTTACCCAGCGACCCGCCGAACTACTTGGAAAAGGTAGCTAGCGAGGTTTGGCGCAAAATCGTTCCGTTTTTAGAACCTTATTATCAATCCATAGCTAAATGTTAAACTGCAGTATTTTATACATGCTATCAGTTAAAAAACTTTTTCTTTCCACTCGCCTTCAATGTGCATAATGTGTATAATAGAAAATGTAAGGAGGTAACGTACACTATGCCACTTACAGGAAAAGAAATGGCAAAGCTAGCCGAGAAAAATGGTTGGGTAGAAATCCGACAGAACGGCAGTCTTCACCATTTCAAACATGAAGATTTTGATTATATAGTGACTATCCCAATTCATGGAAACCAGGATTTAGGGAAAGGGCTAGAAAGCAAAATCCTGAAAGATTTAGGGCTGAAATAATCCCCCTTATCTTTCATTTTTGGAGGTAACAGACTATGTTAAAATCATATCCAGCAATTTTTCATAAAGAGGAAGACGGTTCTTATTGGGTAGAATTTCCAGAGTTCGGAGGAGGCACACAAGGAGCAAATGTTGAAGAAGCCTTGAAAAATGCCCGTGAAATGCTTGAGAGTGTTTTAGCTGCTTACATAGACGAAGGATTAGATATGCCAAAGCCTAGTGACATCATGACTTTAACCGTTAAAGGCGGCTTTGTTAGCATGATACAAGCAGACCCTACCCCGTTTATTCGCAACAATAAAGCCGTTAGAAAGAATGTGACTGTCCCTGAATGGTTAGTAAGATTAGCAGATCGTGAAAAAGTAAATTATTCTGAAGTGCTAACTCAAGCCCTAGAAACAAAGTTACAAGCCTAGACACAGCCAGCATGCGCAGCAACAGAAATGCGCGTGATAACATGGTATAATAATCTTATCAGCAAGGCTACAAGCAACTAAAAAGCGTAGCTATTCACTACGCCAGTTCTTGCCTACTGAACTCATATTGTAAATGACCTGTAAAGGTCTTTTTTTGTTCACCTTTTTGTGGACTTTTAAGGATTTTCTAACAACTTCTAATACTACATAATATTGATAAAACCCAGTAATACCAACGGTTAAGAGCTGTCAATGAGTTGTAAAACTATCTATTTCCTAGTTCTATAATTTTTGACATAGTTTTCTCCGTAAGTATTCTAGCTATCATTATAACATAAAGCCGTTTTTCTATCAGAGGTCTAGTGTGAGAGGATCTGGACCAGATTCTCCTTTTAAAAGCAACCAAATAGGCGGGCAAAACAACCACTTAGGTAAAAGACCTTGTTTTCCTAGCCGAAATAATGTTTAATAGATTTAGGAAGGGAAGGAAATAATGGATCTCCCTTGCAATGAAAGTCAGCAGTAAGAAAGATACAACATCATTGGGAAAGAAGGGGTGTTTATGAAAGTTCAATTACATATTGATGAAAAATTTTCAGAAGAAAAGATCATTATTGAAGCGCCTGTTTTGTCGGATTCCGTTCAACAACTGCTGACATTTGCTCAACATATCGGTAAAAATAAAACCATTCGAGCCAAAAAAGAGGAGGAAATTTACCTACTAAATAGCACAGAAATACAACGTGTCTATACTGAAAATCGGCAAGTTTGGGCCGAAACAGCAACAGACACTTATCTCTTAGGGCTTCCACTTTATCAAGTTTTGGAATTGCTTCCCACTGATTTTCTACAGATTTCCCAATCTGAAATCATCAATATCAAACAGATTGATCATCTGAAATTGACTGGCAGCGGTCTGATTCAGATTGCAATGAAAAACGGTCTGATAACGTATTCATCTCGCCGTTATCTCAAAGCTATAAAGGAGAAATTACAACTATGAAAAAAACATTATTCAGAGATGCTCTAGGAGGCATTGTAATCGGACTCCTCTTATCCGTCATCTTTTCTTACTTTTTTGCACCTGTCTATCATCCGCTCAACCCTTATTCAGCAGTTGGTCTTTGGATGGAACAGCATCATATTCACGGCGCCTTAGTCGTTCTCTATTGCGCAGTAATATGGGGTCTAATCGGCTTGCTCTTTAGCTTAGGAAAAGAGCTTTTCAAAAAAGATTGGAGCATCCTCAAAGCAACTATCTGTCACTATGGGCTTATGATTCTAGGATTCATTCCCTTAGCTCTTTTAGCTGGCTGGTTTCCAAGTGAACCCATTTTCATCTTACAGTTGATTTTGGAATTTACTGTTGTTTATCTTATCCTTTGGGCAATCCTGTCTTATCTGACTAAAAAGAAAATTGAGAAAATCAATCATCACTTAAAGGAACAATGCAAATAGCAAGAAATAACCGCTGTGAAAAAACTCACGGCGGTTATTTGAACCCAACTAAAAATGCAGATTGATAGAAAACAATCATAGCTTACTAAATTGTTGTGGTTTGAAGATTAGACCCTAGCTGCAATTCTGGTATGACATTTCAGCAAAGTAGGCTGTTAGCCAGCCACACCCACTATAGCTTCAACATTTTAAAGTTTCTTCTTCATCTCTGCCACAGCCAACATCACTTCCATTGGAGTCATGTTATAGATGTCCAACTGACGTAACTCGTCTAAAATAGGTGATTCGGTTATTTCTGGAAATAAAGACATCTGCTCAGCCACTTGATTTTTTTCACGAGCATCCGCAGGCAATGTATTAGAGATGCCAAGAGATGACTTCTCATTTGCTTGGCTTTCTAATCGTGTCAATATTTGATCCGCTCTTGTCAACAAATCATTTGGCAAACCTGCAATTTTTGCTACATGAATCCCATAAGATTTATCAGCAGGTCCAACTTCAATCTTATGAAGAAATGTTACTTGACCATCTTTTTCTAGGGTTGCTACATGGACATTTTCTAGTTGTGTCAAGCTAGTTGACAGTTCTGTCAACTCGTGATAGTGAGTCGCAAAAAGTATCTTGGAGCCTGTCCGATTGTGAATATACTCAATAATCGCCTGAGCAAGCGCCATGCCATCATAGGTCGCTGTTCCTCTTCCTAACTCATCGAAAAGAATGAGTGAATTTTCTGTTGCTTGAGAAATAGCATGGTTCGCTTCCATCATTTCAACCATAAAGGTTGATTGTCCAGAAACCAAGTCATCCGCTGCACCAATTCGAGTAAAGATTGCATCAAAAATCGGCAATTGAGCGCTTTCAGCTGAAACATAAGAGCCCATTTGAGCCATAATCACAATGATTGCTAACTGCCGCATATAAGTTGACTTCCCACTCATATTTGGACCTGTAATTAGCTGAACATTAACATTCTCGTCCATTGAAATGCTGTTAGGAATATAGGTTTGTGCACCCATAACTTTTTCTACAACCGCATGCCGCCCTTTATCAATTTGGATAGAGCGCTGCTCAATAAATTCTGGTCTCACAAAGTGTTGCTTTTCAGCTACAGTTGCAAAGCTTTGCAGCACATCAACTGTTGCCAGAGTTTGCGCCAAGAATTGCAGGCGTTTGATATATTTACCAGCTTCCTCACGAATGCGCATAAAAATCTCGTATTCCAAATTAGCTGATTTTTCACGCGCTTCCAACATCTCGCCTTCAATACGAGCCAGTTCTTCCGTACCAAAACGCTCCGAATTTTTCAAAGTTGCCTTGCGGAAAAAATGACTGGGAACGTGTTCAAGCTGGGAATTGGTGACATGGAAATAATAACCATCTTTTTTATTGTAATCAATCTTCAGGTTGTTAATTCCACTAGTTTCTCTTTCTTTCGCCTCAATATCTGCAATCCAACTCGTTCCATCTCGCATGACCACTCGATACTTGTCCAAAGTTTCATCAAAACCTGTTTTAATAATATTACCCTCTGTAATGACATTTGGAGCATCCGACGAAATTGCTGACTGAATCAAGGCCGCTAATTCAGGAATTTCATCCAATTTGGCAATCAAATCTTCCAAAACTAGGCTGTCAATTCCTTTTAAAATTCCCTTAATCTGAGGGACATTGCTCAATGTTGCTGCCAACTGCAATAAATCTTTCGGATTGGTCTTGCCAAACGAAACACGACTGGCTAAACGCTCAATGTCATACACACCTTTGAGACTATCTGCTAAATCACTGCGCTCAAAGAAATGATCTAAAAAGACTTGCACTACATCCTGCCGCTTGACGATTCGCTCTTTATCAATCAACGGACGTTGAATCCACGCTCTCAACAATCGCGTTCCCATAGCTGTCTTGGTCTCATCCATCAACCAATAAAGGCTACCGTGCTTCTTTCCTGTCCGAGCATTCTCTGTTAAATCCAGACTTGCCATAGTTGAGTAGTCCATCTGCAAGAAATCTTTGATTTCATAATGATGAACTTGTTTCAAATGACTAAGCTCACGTAGCTGCGTTTTATGAACATACTCTAATAACTTTCCAGCTACTTGGTGCTCTAGCGGCGACAAGTCCTTTCCTAGTAGCTGAACATCATCAAATGTAGTTTCTACTTGCGATAAAAGGAGATTCATTTGAGTCTCCAATACTTGACGCTCCATTTCAGGCAATTCATACCCTATGACCACTTCACGCGCTCGTAGGTTTCGGATTTCTCCACAGACCATGTTAAAATCACTGAGAGTTGTAACTTGAAATTCACCTGTTCCCACATCCATATAAGCCAGCCCATATATACCTGCCAGCTTATCTAAAGCCACTAAAAAGTTGTTCTGACTGTCTGGCTTTGAAGAATCAACTACTGTCCCCGGCGTGATGACCTGCACCACTTCACGTTTGACTACTCCAACCGCTTTTTTAGGATCTTCCATTTGCTCTGCAATCGCAACTTTATAGCCTGCTTCAATTAAGACATCAATGTATTGCTGCACCGAATGATAAGGAACTCCTGCCATTGGGATTGGATTTTCCGAGTTTTTATTGCGGCTAGTCAGAGCAATCTCTAAAATCTGTGCCGCATTGGTCGCATCATCATAGAATAATTCATAAAAATCTCCCATGCGAAACAACAAAAAAGCATCTGGATAATCTTTTTTTATATCTAAATACTGTTGCATTCCTGGAGATAGTTTTTCTTTTGTCATTCTCATCCTTTCTGTTGGTTAATAGTGATAAGAGTGGGATAGAAAACAATAGTTTCGTAGAAACTTGATTTCGTCGTCCCACATCCGCATAGCTGGGAGTGGGACAGGACTCATCTTGAAAATTTTCAGTTCGTCATCTCACCCCGCAAGGCTTGCTCAACAGTCTGAAAGACTGTTGAGGTGGTGGATAAAGAAAACAAAGTTTTTGTCAAAAGTGTTTTTCCGAGCCTGAAAAACAACAGCTTTGAGACGTGTTTCGCAAGTTCTATCCACCACCTCAAAGCATTGCTTTGAGCAATCAGCTACTGCGTCTTGTTGACTACATAAACAAAGGAAGCTGAGCTCTTTGTCCCAGCCTCATCATTCATTCTCTTAATCCATTTTCTCAAGGAGCTGCTCTTCCATTTGTTTTGCAGCTGCTGTATCACGACAAATAACTAAGAGCGTGTTAGCCCCTGCTACCGTTCCTAAAATCAGCTCACCTTTATTGGCATCCACAAAGTTAGCCAGAATAGAAGCATCTCCTAAGCGAGTATGAAGAACCAAGGAAAATTCCGCCCGAGAAACACCCTCTACATGATAAGACAAGAACTCAACCAAATCGATTTTATTTGTTTCATCTGCTAAAACATAATAAACTTCATTGTTTTTCTTGGCTTTCGTCAATCCAATTTCACGTAAGTCCCGAGAGAGGGTTGTCTGTGTTACAATGATGCCTTGTGCCTTTAAACGATCCTGAATATCTTTTTGTGTACTCAGTTTTTCTTCCTTAATCATTCGCTTAATTAGTTTATGACGTTCACTCTTTTTCATTTTATCCTCAATAATGTATATTTATACTCAAAATTATACCAAAAAAATTGAAGATTCGTCAAAAAATATGTTAAAATACTAGTAAAAGACCAAAGGAGAAACCATGGATAATAAACAATTGATTGCAAGTGAACTGGCTAAGGTCATTGACAGCTTAGACCAAGACGCTATTTTAAATTTACTAGAAAAACCCAAAAGCTCAGATTTAGGTGATATTGCTTTTCCTGCCTTTTCTTTAGCGAAAGTAGAACGAAAAGCGCCTCAAGCGATTGCAGCAGATATTGCAGCAAAAATTGACTCAACAAACTTTGAAAAAGTAGTGGCAACCGGTCCTTATGTTAATTTCTTCCTTGATAAATCAAAAATTTCAGCTCAAGTTATCAAAGAAATTGTAAAAGAAGGAAACAACTATGGTCAGCAAAGTGAAGGAAATGGAGAAAACATTACCATTGACCTCTCCAGTCCAAACATTGCAAAACCATTTTCAGTTGGTCATTTGCGCTCCACCGTTATCGGTGATGCTCTTTCTAATATTTTCCGTAAATTGGGTTACAACACCATTAAAATCAATCACTTAGGTGACTGGGGAAAACAATTCGGTCTTTTAATGGTGGCCTATAAAAAATGGGGCAGCAAAGAAGCCGTCGAAGCAAATCCAATTGATGAATTACTGAAACTGTACGTTCGTATCAATGCGGAAATCGAAACAGATCCTGAGCTTGATGACGAAGGTCGCCTCTGGTTCAAAAAATTAGAAGACGGTGATCCTGAAGCTACTGAATTATGGCAATGGTTCCGCGACGAAAGCCTGAAAGAATTTAACCGTATCTACAAATTGCTTGGCGTTGAATTCGATAGTCTGGCTGGTGAAGCCTTCTATAATGACAAGATGGACGAAGGCATCAAAATCCTTGAAGAAAAAGGATTGTTGGAAGAGTCTAAAGGAGCTAGCATCGTCAATCTTGATGATGTCAACCTTCCGCCAGCTATGATTAAAAAATCTGACGGAGCGACACTTTACATTACACGTGATATTGCGACAGCTATGTACCGTGCTCGCACTTACAACTTCGTTAAAAACATTTATGCTGTAGGTCAAGAACAAGCTAATCACTTCAGACAATTAAAAGCCGTTTTGAAGAAGATGGGATTTGACTGGAGCGATGATATGATTCACGTAGACTTTGGATTGGTAACAAAGAACCGCCAAAAATTGTCTACACGTAAAGGAAATATCATCCTTCTTGAGCCAACTCTCCAAGAGGCTATCAGTCGTGCTAAATCACAAATTGAAGCCAAAAATCCTGACCTCGAAAACAAAGAAGCCGTTGCTCGTGCTGTCGGGGTAGGAGCTGTTAAATTCTACGATTTAAAAACAGACCGTCGCAACGGTTACGACTTTGATTTGGAAGCCATGGTATCCTTTGAAGGAGAAACAGGTCCATACATCCAATACGCTTATGCACGTATCCAATCAATCCTTCGCAAAGCTGACTTCAAGCCAAGTGCTGAAGCAACATACAGCCTAGATGATGCTGAAAGTTGGGAAATCATTAAACTGCTACAAGATTTTGCCCGTGTTGTCAAACGTGCAGCTGACAATTATGACCCTTCACTCATTGCAAAATATGCGATCAGTCTTGCACAAGCATTTAACAAATTCTACGCACACACTCGTATCTTGGACGAAAGCCCTGAACGTGACAGCCGTCTGGCTCTCAGCTACGCAACAGCTGTTGTTCTAAAAGAATCTCTTCGTCTTCTCGGCGTTGATGCTCCAGAAAAAATGTAATTTTCTAACCCTATCAAAAAATCCTATCGGTATTTACAACGATAGGATTTTTTATTACATTCCGTATAATTCTTCAATTTTCAGACCAATTCGTTTGACATCTTCATTCAAGCCACGAAGTTCAAATGTGTCCAAGACTGGAAAGTCAAATCGCTCTGCATATTGCTTAGCTGTTAAACAATATTGGTTGTTAAAATTACGATTACCACTACCAACAATGCCAAAACAGCGTTTGTAATTTTCTTCAAAAGCGATAAAGTCACCTAAATCATTGGTAAGAATCTCCACATCTCCATTATCCAAACCATTCCCACCTTCTAAGTAGGTTGGCAAAAAGGCTACAAAGGGCTGAGACATGGCGTAAAATGGTCGCTCCTCTTTCACCATATCTTTTATATCCACCTGCTCAATCTCAACATTTTCATGTCGCTCTTGCAAAAAAGCAGACAAACGTTTGATAAAACTCGCTGTGTTGCCACTTAAGCTAATATAAACTAAGGAAATCTTCATATTTTCTCACTTTCTAAAAATAAAACACATCTATCATTCTCTTAAAATTTTAAGCTGATAGATATGTGTTGTCAACTATTGTAATTCTTCTTTTGCTAAGTCTTGTTGCTGCCGTTTCATCTTGAAAAAGACAATAACAAGGAAAAGAATATTAAATGCAAAATAAATAATGGTCAAAACTCTTGTCGATGAGATTGCTGTGGCACGCATCGTTTGATCTTTATAAAGATTGTTGAGTGGCATACCACCGATATAATTGTAAATTGTCCCAATAATTCCTAATAACACATAAGCAATATAGGCAAAATTAGCGTATAAAATGTTTTTCTTGACGATAAACACAATAGCAGCAATCAACAATAAAATTGAAAGGACAACTAATATTTTATGCGGAATATTATGAAGAAAGACAAGACTTCTTTCAGTTACTTCCACGATTTGCTTCACAACCGTTTCAGACAGTCCTTTATAAGAACTTGTATTCGTTATTTTTTCACTGCCAAAAAAGGTTCCTACAAATGTAAAAGATGATAGAATGGCTGATAGTGTCAGCAAGACATATAGATAAATTGGTCGTTTTTTCACAATAATCCTCCTCGTTGTGAAAAAGTTTTCAGTTTTATTTATTATAACGTACGCAGTCAAAAATGGCAACAAAAATAAACAAAAGTTTCACTAGTGTCCTTTATTTTTTTCAAACAAAAGCCCCTCAACTACCAATCAAGGGGCCTATTCGCTATTGAACTAGTTCAAATGCCAAATTTCATCGTTATATTGAGCAATCGTACGGTCAGCAGAGAAGAAGCCTGCTTTTGCAATATTGACAAGAACTTTTTCAAGCCAAACATCACGGTCTTCATAATCCGCAAACATGCGTTCTTTTGTTTCGATATAATCTTCCAAGTCAAGAAGCGTCATGAACCAGTCTTTGTTGATTAATTCATTGTAAAGTCGCTCCAAGCGCTCTTTCTTACCAACTGCAAGAACGGCATCGCTGACAATGAAATCAACCAGCGGTTTGATTGCTTTACGAGCATAGAATTCACTTGACTTATAAGCTTCTTTGGCATACAAATCAATAACTGTTTCAGAATCTTCACCGAAGATATAAATATTGTCATCGCCGACTAATTCATGAATTTCAACATTCGCACCGTCTGAAGTACCAAGCGTTAAAGCACCATTTAGCATGAATTTCATGTTACCAGTACCTGAAGCTTCTTTAGAAGCAAGGGAAATTTGCTCAGAAATGTCACCGGCTGCAATTAAGAAGCTAGCTGCTGTTACATTATAGTTTTCAACCATAACGACTTGCAAGTACGGAGAAACTTCTGGGTCGTTAGCAATTACTTCTGATAGGCAAAGGATTAAATGAATAATATCTTGCGCAATCGTGTATGCTGGAGCAGCTTTCCCACCAAAGAAGACTGTAATTGGACGCGCAGGAATGTTTCCGGCCTTGATATCCAAGTATTTGTGAATGACATAAAGAGCATTCATTTGTTGGCGTTTATACTCGTGAAGACGTTTGATTTGGATATCAAAGATTGATTCAGGATTGATTTCAACACCTTGGTGCTCTTTCAAGTGACGAGCTAATTTCCGTTTGTTGTGAGCTTTGATTTTTTCAAGTTCAGCTTTCACATCAGCCTTACCAGAAAATTCAAGTAAGTCTTCTAATTTTGAAGCATCATGGTGCCAATCGCGGCCAATCAAGCTATCAATGTAATTTGACAAGCGTGGATTTGCATGCATGAGCCAGCGACGGAAGGTGATTCCGTTTGTTTTATTGTTGAATTTTTCTGGATAAATGTCGTAAAAGGCTTTGAGTTCTGAGTTTTTCAAGATTTCTGTATGAAGAGCAGCAACCCCATTGACACTATATCCATAGTGAATATCCATGTGAGCCATGTGCACACGATCGTGTTCATCAATGATTTGAACAGCTGGATCTGCGTATTCAGCCTTCACGCGCTTATCCAATTCTTTGATGATTGGAACCAAGTGTGGAACAACTTCTTCCAAGAATTCAAGTGGCCATTTTTCAAGCGCTTCAGCAAGAATTGTGTGGTTTGTATAAGCCGTCATATTCTTAACGATATTGATTGCTTCATCAAGAGAAATGCCACGTTCTGTCAAGAGACGAATCATCTCTGGAATGACCATAGATGGGTGTGTATCGTTGATTTGGATAACAGCATAGTCAGCCAAGTCATGAAGATTGCTACCTTTTTCAATCGCTTCATCAATAATCAATTGTGCGCCATTTGACACCATAAAGTATTGTTGGAAGATACGGAGCAATTCACCTTGCTTATTACTATCATCTGGATAAAGGAATAGAGTCAAATTACGAGCAATATCTGTCTTATCAAAGTCAATCCCATCTTCAATGATACTTGCATCTACTGAGTCAAGGTCGAACAGACGAAGACGGTTTTTAGTAGCTGTTTTGTAACCAGGCACATCAATATCGTAAAGAGTTGATGTTAAAGTGAAATCAGCAAATGGTACTTGATAGCTACGGCTTGATTTTACTAACCAATTTTGCTCTGTCAACCAGAAGTTTGGTACTGTTGTTTGCTCATTATTTTTCAAAACTTGTTGGAAAAGACCAAAGTGATAGTTCAGACCTACACCGTCTCCATTCAAACCAAGTGTTGCAATAGAATCAAGGAAACAAGCAGCCAGACGTCCTAAACCACCATTACCAAGTGAAGGTTCTAATTCTACTTCTTCCACTTCAATCAAATCTTTACCAGCATCTGCCAATTCTTTTTTGACATCATCATAAAGGCCAAGATTAATGAGGTTGTTTGACAACAGTTTTCCAATCAAAAATTCTGCTGAAATGTAATATAATTTCTTTTTACCAGTATTAACTGGCTTTTGTGCACTAGCCAATTTTGTATAGTTTAAAAGGGCAATATACAATTCTTCATTGCTACATTCAGCAATTTCCTTTTGATAAGTTTGTTGAATAAATTCTTGTAAATTCGACATTTTTCTCCTACCTAGAAAAGAACGTTACAGTCCATTCTCTTTCTTTAATAATTTTTTATTTACACGACGATATGTTTTCGTCAAGCTATATAACTCTGCTTCAATCACAGGGTCCAATTCATCTGCTGTCATACGCCATGACCAATTGCCACCAATGCTTGATGGATAGTTCATGCGAGCTGAGCCGTCTAGTTCAAGCAAATCTTGCATGGTTGCAATTGCCATAAAGCTGACAGAAGCAAAGATAGTCCGTAGCATAGCATGAGGTACTGTTTCATATTCTTTACGATTAGTATATTGAGCCATATATTCACGTGTGGCATCATCAATTTCATCGCGATACCAACCAAGTACCGTGTTATTATCATGCGTACCTGTGTACATGACAGAATTGTTAGGCGCAAGATGTGGACTATCAATACTTTCAGACTCTGGATTAAAGGCGAATTGAGTGACTTTCATACCCGGGAAGCCTGTTTTTTCCCGCAAAGCAATAACTTCGTCGGTCATAAAGCCTAAGTCCTCAGCAATAATATTCAGATCACCCAACTCTTCTTTCACTGCCTTAAACAAAGCATAGTCAGGTCCCTTAACCCATTTACCAGGAGCTGCTGTATCGGAACCAGCAGGGATTTCCCAGTAAGATTCAAATCCACGGAAGTGATCAATACGCACTACATCGTAGATTTTGAAGCTTTCGCGTAAGCGTTCGATCCACCAACTATAGCCATCTTCATCCATTGCTTTCCAGTCATAAATTGGATTCCCCCAAAGTTGACCGGTCGCAGAGAATTCATCTGGCGGACATCCTGCTACACATGTAGGCTGTCCTAATTCATCTGTTTTAAAGAAATGCGGTTGCGCCCAAACATCACAGCTATCAGCTGCCACATAGATTGGCATATCGCCAACGATTTCAATATGATGTTCGTTAGCATAATTTTTCAATTCTAACCATTGTTTGAAGAAGAGATATTGCGTAACACGATGATAGGTCAATCGATCAGCTAGCTTTTCGCGATAAGTTGCCAAGCTAGACGCTTCACGATGACGTACCGCTGCATCTGGCCATTCAGTCCAAGCTTTCAAGTCGAAATGCTCTTTAATCGCCATGTATTCAACAAATACTTCAAGCCAAGACGCATTATCTGCTACAAATTTTTCATAAGCCGCTAAATCTCCGCGTTCTAAGAAACGTTTCACAGCTTTTTCCAAAACAGGCCTGCGATTGTTAAACACTTTCGCATAATCTACTTTTCTTGGATCTTGACCAAAGTCTAATCCTTCAAGATCACTTTTTACAAGCAGTCCTTCTTCAACCAGTCGATCAAAATCAATAAAATGTGTATTTCCCGCAAATGCAGAGAATGATTGGTAAGGAGAATCTCCATAACTGGTCGTGCCTAAAGGCAAAATTTGCCAGTAGCGTTGCTTTGTTCTTACCAAAAAATCCACAAAATCGTAAGCACTTTTTCCAAATGAGCCGATTCCGTATTTCCCTGGAAGAGAAGAAATATGCATGAGAACACCACTTTGACGCTCTTTCATCTTATCACCTCAATAAATTTTTCTGTTAAATTTTGCATTCATTTAACGAAAACGTTTGCGTTGATTTGATTATAACTTAATTCCGACCTGTGTGCAACCATTTTTCTAGTTTTTTTATAAAATTTTAAAATATTTTGGACAATTGAATCATTTTCTTCTATATTTTTTCAAGATTTTTGGAGTGGAAAATAAAAAATTTTCAAGATTTTTTAAAAAAGTGTTGCAACCGTTTTCTATTTGTGGTATACTTAAGCATAGTTTAAGAAAACGTTTGCGTAAACTATTTTAAATTGTTATCTTATTATTTTATTCTTTAGGAGGAATAAATCATGAAACATAAAATGTTGAAAAGTGTTGCAGTTCTTGGAACTGTAGGATTAGCTAGTTTGTTACTAGTAGCTTGCGGTAGCAAAAATAATAAATCAGCTTCTTCTGGTGATGGTAAAAACCTCACTGTTTACGTAGAAAAACAATACGAAGGCTACATGAAGAAAGCTGCTGCTGCTTTTGAAAAAGAAAATGGAACAAAAGTTACTATTAAAACTGGCGACCAACTTAAAGGTCTTGAAAATCTTTCACTTGACAACCAATCTGGCAAAGCTCCAGACGTTATGATGTCTCCATATGACCGCGTAGGTAGTCTCGGTTCGGACGGCCAACTTTCAGAAGTGAAACTTGACAAAGGTTCAATGACTGATGACACAACAAAAGCACTCGTAACTACAAAAGGTAAGACTTATGGCGCACCTGCTGTTATCGAAACATTAGTTATGTACTATAACAAAGACCTTATCTCTAAAGCTCCAACAACATTTGCTGAATTAGAAGAACTGGCAAAAGACAGCAAATATGCTTTTGCTAACGAAAATGGCAAAACAACTGCTTTCCTCGCGGACTGGACAAACTTCTATTATACTTATGGTCTTTTAGCGGGTAATGGTGGATACGTCTTTGGTAAGAACGGTACCGATCCTAAAGACATTGGACTTGCAAATGACGGTTCTATCAAAGGTGTTGAATACGCTAAAACTTGGTATGCAAAATGGCCAAAAGGAATGCAAGATACTAAAGGTGCCGCAAACTTAATTCAAACTCAATTCCAATCAGGTAAAACAGCTGCTATCATTGAAGGCCCTTGGAAAGCTGCATCATTTAAAGAAGCTAAAGTGAACTATGGTGTTGCCACTATTCCTACACTTCCAAATGGTAAAAACTATCAAACCTTTGGTGGTGGTAAAGCTTGGGTCATCCCTGCAGGATCTAAAAATGCCAAAACAGCTCAAAAGTTTGTTAACTTCTTGACTTCAACTGAACAACAAAAAGCTTTCTATGATGCTACAAACGAAGTACCTGCAAACACAGAGGCTCGTAAATACGCTGAAGGAAAAAATGATGAATTAACTTCAGCTGTTATTAAACAATTCCAATCTGCTCAACCTATGCCAAATATCTCTGAAATGAGTACTGTATGGGATCCAGCAGCAAGTATGCTCTTTGATGCTGTAAGTGGTAAAAAAGATACTAAAACCGCTGTAAATGATGCCGTTAAATTGATTAAAGATACTATCAATCAAAAATTTGGTAAAAAATAAAACAGATTGAGGTAGGATAGAACTCGATTGGCAGCACCAGTCGAGTTCTATATTTTAGAAAAAGGAGACTCTGATGACTACACAACAACAGCCACGTAAAGCATTGCTGCTCTCCCTCATCCCAGGACTTGGGCAAATTTATAATAAACAAAAAGCAAAAGGGGTTATCTTTTTAGGAGTTACCATCTTATTTTTGATTTACTTTTTCGCCATTGCTGCTCCTGAGTTAGGAAACTTAATTACTCTCGGTGAGGTGCCCGGACGCGATAACTCTCTTTTCATGTTGATTCGTGGTGCATTCCACTTTATTCTTGTCATTGTTTATTTCATCTTTTATGCTCTCAATTTAAAAGATGCTTATACTATTGCGAAACGTTGGAATAATGATTATCCAGTTCCTACGACTTTCAAAGATATGTTAAAAGGAATTTACGCTAATGGTTTTCCTTACCTATTGATTATTCCTTCATATATTGCAATGACTTTTGCTATCATTTTCCCTGTATTGGTCACTCTTTTAATCGCCTTTACAAACTATGATTTCCAACATTTGCCTCCAACCAAGCTCTTGGATTGGGTTGGCGTGACAAACTTCACTAATATTTGGCGACTTAGCACTTTCCGCTCTGCTTTTGGAGCCGTTCTTGGTTGGACTATTATCTGGGCACTGACTGCCTCAACCGTCCAAATCGTTATTGGTATTTTTACCGCTATTATTGCAAACCAACCATTTATTAAAGGAAAACGCATTTTCGGCGTTATCTTCCTACTGCCTTGGGCTGTCCCAGCATTTATCACTATCTTAACTTTCAGTAACATGTTCAACGATAGTATCGGTGCGATCAATACCCAAGTCATTCCGCTTCTTGGTAAAGTTTTGCCATTCTTAAATGGACATCTGATTCCTTGGAAAACAGATCCAACCTGGACTAAAATTGCTTTGATTATGATGCAAGGTTGGCTTGGATTCCCTTACATTTATGTATTGACACTTGGTATCTTGCAATCCATTCCAAACGATCTTTACGAAGCAGCTTACATTGATGGTGCAAATGCATGGCAAAAATTCCGCAATATCACTTTCCCAATGATTTTAGCAGTTGCTGCCCCTACACTCATCAGTCAGTATACTTTCAACTTCAACAACTTCTCTATCATGTACCTCTTTAATGATGGCGGTCCTGGTACAGTTGGTGGTGGTGCAGGTTCGACCGACATCCTCATTTCATGGATTTATCGTTTAACGACAGGTGCAGCTCCTCAATACTCAATGGCTGCTGCGGTAACACTTATCATTTCTCTTATCGTGATTTCAATCTCCATGATTGCGTTCAAGAAACTACATGCATTTGATATGGAGGATGTGTAAGATGAATAATTCTATTAAATTTAAACGCCGTTTA
Source organism: Streptococcus sp. HMSC066E07 (assembly GCF_001814695.1). Classification (NCBI taxonomy): domain Bacteria; kingdom Bacillati; phylum Bacillota; class Bacilli; order Lactobacillales; family Streptococcaceae; genus Streptococcus; species Streptococcus sp. HMSC066E07. The sequence continues at coordinate 72,968 of NZ_KV817448.1, read as the reverse complement.
AACCACTTCCTAACTTATTTCTATTTAGTGGCTTTATCTATTATCATTATCTATCCTCTCTTGATCACGATTATGTCCGCTTTCAAGACAGGGAATGTCCTTGCGTTCAAGTTGGATACTGATATTAATTTCAGTTTTGAAAACTTTAGCAAGCTCTTTACCGAAACTCTTTATGGGACTTGGTACTTTAACACTTTAATCATTGCTATCTTGACAATGATTATCCAAACAAGTATAGTTGTACTAGCTGGTTACGCTTATAGTCGTTATAATTTCCTAGCTAGAAAACAAAGTCTGGTCTTCTTCTTAATCATTCAAATGGTGCCAACAATGGCTGCCCTTACTGCCTTCTTCGTTATGGCTTTGATGTTAAATGCGCTCAACCACAGTTGGTTCCTCATCTTCCTTTATGTCGGCGGTGGTATCCCAATGAACGCTTGGCTCATGAAAGGGTACTTTGATACTGTACCTATCTCGCTTGATGAGTCCGCTAAATTGGACGGTGCTGGTCACTTCAGACGCTTCTGGCAAATTGTACTGCCACTCGTTCGTCCAATGATTGCTGTACAAGCTCTCTGGGCTTTCATGGGACCATTCGGAGACTACATCTTATCTAGTTTCTTACTTCGTGAAAAAGAATTCTATACAGTTGCTGTTGGTTTACAAACCTTTGTTAGTGATGTGAAGAATTTGAAGATTGCCTACTTCTCAGCAGGTGCTATCTTGATTGCCTTGCCAATCTGTATCTTATTCTTCTTCCTACAAAAGAACTTTGTATCTGGTTTAACAAGTGGTGGCGACAAGGGATAATCTTGTCCCACCCTCTTTTATTTATAGTTGTATGATAGCCAATAAACACAGTTTATTGGTCGTCACCTGATTATAAATTTTAGAAAGAAATGCTTATGTTACCTTATCCATTTAATTATTTTTCCAGTATTTATGGTTTTAAAAAGCCTTTTGCTAATCGGAAATTGCTGACATGGTTTCAGCTGATTTTCACTAGTGTTTTTTTAATTTCCTTATCCATGATACCAATTGCGATTCAAAATTCTTCACTCAAAAGTTACCCACTCACCACTTTTGTAGACGGTGTTTTTGACTCGCTAACAAAAGAAACAATGGCTGATATTGCAGAGAACGCTAAAATAGAAAATCATCAATTTAGCTATTCTGGCCAGCAAGCAACTCACAACAGCAAAACGGGAACTGTCATTCTTGGAAAAGAGAATACAACCTTAGAAGAAAAGTTAACGCTTGCTTTTGAGCCAAAGCAATTGGTTATTAGTAAAAAAGGAAGAAAACTAGCAGAAATTCAATACCAGCATATTAATCAAGCTACTTTGAAAGATAAAGCCGCTCTGAGTGCTGCCATTTCTCAAGACTGGTTCCAACAAAATCGTGTGACAGTCAGTCTATTTTTGATTCTGATTTCAGGATTTCTATTGGCATTAAACTTCTTTATTATCCTTCTAGGTGCTACTTTTTTCCTTTATTTAACGAAAAAATCCCGTCTCTTCTCCTTTAAAACAGTCAAAGAATGCTATCACTTTGCTTTGAACTGTTTGGGATTGCCAACTTTGATTGCTGTTGCAGTAGGGTTATTGTTCGGTCAAGCCATGACCACTATGATTACCATTCAAAACATTCTTTTTGTTCTTTATCTCGTCATTATTTTCTATCGGACACATTTCCGTGATGAAAAAATGAAAAAGTAGGAGGTTTTTTATGCGAGTTACTATTAAAGAAGTTGCTAAATTGGCAGGAGTTTCGCCTTCTACCGTTACCCGTGTGATTCAAAACAAATCCAGCATTAGCGATGAAACAAAAAAAAGAGTCCGCAAGGCTATGAAAGAATTGAATTATCACCCTAATCTCAATGCACGTAGTCTTGTTAGCAGTTACACACAAGTCATTGGGATTGTTTTACCTGATGATTCAGACACTTTTTATCAAAATCCGTTCTTTCCTTCTGTTTTCCGCGGAATTGCTCAGGTGGCTTCCGAGCATCACTACGCTATCCAAATTGCAACCGGGAAAAATGAAAAAGAGCGCATGGAAGCCATTTCCCAAATGGTTCTTGGCAAACGAGTAGACGGACTCATCTTTCTCTACTCTCAAGAAAATGATCCACTAGTGAAAATGGTCAGTGAAGAACAATTTCCTTTCTTAATTTTAGGAAAATCGCTTTCTCCGTTTATTCCTTTGGTGGATAATGACAATATCCAAGCTGGATATGACGCAACAGAATATTTTATCAAAAAAGACTGCCACAATATTGCTTTTATTGGTGGTAGCAAAAGACTATTTGTAACGCAAGATCGCTATAAAGGGTATCAAAAAGCACTAGAGGATTATCACTTAGAGCTTGACCCTCAAAATACAGCCTTTGCAAATGAATTTTTGGAAGACAAAGGATATCAATTTACCAAGCGCCTTCTCAGTCATGATACAAAAATTGATGCTATTATCACAACAGACAGTATGCTGGCAGAAGGAGTTTGTAATTATTTAAATGAAAATCAATTGTCTGTTCCCACTCTAGCCTTTGACTCTATTAAACCCAAACTTGATTTAACAGCTTATGTAGACATTAACACATTAGAGCTAGGGCGGGTTTCGTTCAAGACTATTCTACAAATTATCAATGATACCAAAGAAAATCGACAAATTTGCTATCGCCAATTGATTCCACATCGCATTATCGAACGATAAAGAAAGGAAGTTTATGGCTTTCCGAACATTCCAAGCCTATTTAGATGACCAAAGTCTCATCACTATTGAGTTAGAAAAACAATTTTATGCCGAACCATTACAATTTACAATTGAAACGGTTGATCGTGCAGAAACTTTACGGATAAGAGCTGTAGGAGAACATGACAACTTCGTGCAATACCGTCTTGCTCCTCTTGAGCCGTTAGATTTAACCAGTCATTATTGGATTTACGACCAAGATCGCAATAAAACTTTCTTACAATTTCGCCATATTGTGAGAAAACCGATTTTTGACCAAACATTTACCTACAACGGAAGCGATTTAGGGGCTCATTATACTCCACAAGCAACTATTTTTAAGCTTTGGGCACCAATTTCTGAACAAGTATTGCTTCATTTGCAAAATGACATTTACCCAATGATGCTCGGAGAAAAAGGAGTTTGGCAAGCAGAAGTCTCTGGAGATTTTGATGGGGCGGCTTATTACTATCTACACAAAGTGAATGGTCATTGGGTGGAAGTACACGATCCTTATGCCTTATCTTCAGAAAGCAATTCTGGCGTTAGTTATGTTGTCAATCCAGAGAAAATTACCCGCCCAATTCACCGAGCAGCAACACAAATTCCAATAACAAAAGCTGTTATCTACGAGATGAGTGTGCGAGATTTTTCCATGCAAAAAGAAGCTGAGTTTTCTTACCCTGGTAAATTCAAATCCCTAACAGAGTCTCCGCAATTGCAAGAGCATACTTTAGGAATGGATTACATCAAACAGCTTGGAGTAACCCACATTCAGCTCATGCCTTTGTATGATTTTGGCAGCGTTGATGAAAATCATACAGAACTCGTGTATAACTGGGGCTACGACCCTATGCAATACAATCTTCCTGACGGTAGCTTTGCAACGAATCCACATGATCCTTATACAAGAATCGTTGAATTGCAAGAAGCAATCGCTACTTATCATCAAGCCGACATTAGTGTTATCATGGACGTCGTTTACAATCATGTCTACGATCCTAAAGCCTATGCTTTTGAAAAAATCGTCCCAGGCTATTTCTTCCGCTACGATCACAACGGCAATTTGACAAATGGGACTTTCTGTGGGAACGATGTGGCAAGTGAGCGGGCAATGGTTCGTAGCTATATTAAGCATTCCCTCAAACAATGGCTAACTCTTTATGGAATGGATGGCTTCCGCTTTGACCTCATGGGCATTCTAGATATGGAAACCATGAAGCAGATTGCAGAGGAATTGAAGTTTCTTTATCCAAATGTTTATTTGTATGGAGAAGGGTGGCGTATGGCTACCGGACTGGATAGCAATCGACTTGCACATCAATTCAACGCCGCTCAATTACCAAACTATGGTTTTTTCAGCGACCACTTCCGCAATACAATCAAAGAAACGATTTTAGAAGGCAGTCAAATCCAAGATCCTAAACCAATAGATACAATAGAAAATGTATTGACGGCTAATGTTGGATTAACGGAAACAGCACATTTTATTGCACCCCAGCAAGCTATCAACTACGTAGAATGCCATGATGATGCAACGGCTTTTGATTATTTTGCAATTAAAAAGCCAGATATCTCTCTAAATAAGCGGTTAGCAGATGCACGACTTGCTTTGCATATTACTTTGTTAGCTCAGGGAGTACCATTCATCCATAGCGGGCAAGAGTTTTTCCGCAGTAAAAACCTCATGGATAATACTTATAATACTCCAGACACCATCAACCGTCTTGATTGGCTACGCTCCATTGAATATGAGAAAGATGTAGATTTTATTCGCCAGTTAGTCCAATTCAGAAAAGCAAATCCGCTCCTCAGTTTGGAAACAAGAACAGAAATTAAAGATTACTGTTCTATCGAATGGCTAACTGATTCTGTGGTCGAATATAAAATTAAAGAAAAAGAAGATCAAATCACAATCCTCATTAACTTTGGAAACGAAGCATTTAGCTATCCAAATCAGGATAAACAAGCTATTTTTATCAACTACCCAGAGATCAGCCTTGACGTTCCTCTCAATACTAACAAAGATTCCTATACTGTCCCTGCAAAACAAGTTCTTGTACTTAAATAATCGTAACATCTGTTTTATTTGTCTCGCACTAAAAACCACGAGACGGACTGCAAGTCATATAACAAAAAACATCAGATTGGCTAAACAAACCAATCTGATATTTTATTCTTCTACGAAACGTCCAAGAATGTGAACATTATCTGCTACCGATACAAAAGCATGCGGATCAGTTTTACGCATAATATGTTTAAATTCATTAAATTCAGCACGCGTAATGACTGTAATCAAAACAGTCTTTTTCTCATGATTGTAAGTTCCTTCTGCACCATTAACCATGGTTGCACCACGATGCAATTTGTTATGAATTTTATCAACAACTTCTTCGGGATGACTGGTAATAATCATCGCCTGCATCTTCTTTTGCTTAGTAAAGACTGCATCTGTCACACGGCTTGACACAAAAATCGTAATCATCGAATATAGTGCATATTTCCAGCCGAAAGTCACACCGGCAATGATCATAATCATGCCATTAACCATAAAGGAAATATTTCCCACATTTCTGCCGGTTTTCTTCCGAACCGTCAAGCTGACAATATCCGTCCCCCCACTGGAAATATTGGAACGCAAAGCAAAGCCGATTCCCATTCCCATGATGACCCCACCAAACAAGGCATTGATAATCGGGTCATTTGTTAAACTCACTTCAGGAACAAACTGGATAAACAGCGAGCTCATGGAAACGGTTATAAAAGTAAATACCGTAAACTTGTGCCCAATTTGATACCAAGCCAAAATCATCAGCGGGATATTGATGAGGTAGAAAGTCACAGAAACCGGAATAGTAAATCCTAAAAAATGTGTACTTAAAGCAGCTAAAATCTGTGCCAATCCAGTCGCACCACTTGAATAAACATGTCCCGGTTGAAAGAAAAGATTCACTGCAACCGCAGATAGAAAACCATAAATGAGCGAAGCAGAAATCTTTTCATCGTATTTCTCACGAGAAATACTCTTAAGTACTCGTATCAACTTAAAATCATAGGCTAGACGGCGCAAATAATAACGCAATCGTTTGTAAATCTTACTTTTCTTCATGAGTTTCTACTTGTAAACTTAATTCTTCAAGTTGTTTGGCGTCAACTATGCTTGGTGCCTGAGTCATTGGATCACTTGCTTTGTTGTTTTTAGGGAAAGCAATCACTTCGCGGATATTTTCCTCACCAGCCAGCAACATGACAAAGCGATCGAGTCCAATTGCCAGTCCACCATGCGGCGGGAAACCATAATCCATTGCTTCTAGCAAGAAACCAAATTGATCAGTAGCTTCTTCTTCAGAAAAACCAAGGGCTTTAAACATTCGTTCTTGCAAATCTTTGTGGTTAATACGAAGACTTCCACCACCCAATTCATAACCATTCAAGACAATATCATAAGCAATGGCACGAACCCTGCTCAAATCACCTTCTAATTCATGAGCTGTGTCCGCTTGTGGAAGAGTGAAGGGATGGTGTGCACTCATATAACGACCTTCTTCTTCCGACCATTCAAACATTGGCCAATCCACAACCCAAAGGTAATTAAATTTCGATTCATCAATCAAGCCCAACTCTTTTGCCAAACGTATACGCAAAGCACCTAGTGCTGCATTGGCAACTTCTAGAGTATCCGCTACAAAAAGAACCAAATCATTGTCTTCAAGCTGTAAAGCATCTGTCAAGTCACTTGTCAAGTCTTTCAAAAACTTAGCAACTGGTCCATTTAGTTCACCTGATGCTACTTTCACCCAAGCAAGTCCTTTTGCTCCATACTGTTTTGCTTGCTCTGTCAACTTATCTATATCTTTTCGCGAATAGCTGTCAGCTGCATTTTTCACAACAACAGCTTTAACAGCTGGTGCTTCTGAGAAAACTTTGAAGTCAATTCCTTTGACAAGATCTGTCAAGTCTTGCAATAGCATCTCAAAACGTGTATCTGGTTTATCACTTCCATACAAAGCCATTGCATCATCATATTTCATTCGTGGGAATGGTAGTGTAACCTCAATCCCCTTCGTTTCTTTCATCACTCGAGCAATCAAGCCTTCTGTAATATCTTGAATTTCTTGATCAGATAGGAAAGAAGTTTCTAAGTCAACTTGTGTAAACTCTGGTTGACGGTCTCCACGCAAATCCTCATCACGGAAGCATTTTACAATTTGATAATACCGATCAAATCCAGCATTCATCAACAGTTGCTTGGTAATTTGAGGACTTTGTGGCAGAGCATAGAAATGACCTTGGTTCACTCGACTTGGTACCAAATAATCACGCGCTCCTTCTGGAGTTGACTTAGTAAGGAACGGCGTTTCCACATCAATAAATTCAAGCTCATCTAAGTAATTGCGGATAGAATGTGTTACTTTAGCTCGCAATTTCAAATTTGCCAACATTTCAGGACGACGAAGGTCTAAATAACGGTAACGGAGACGGGTATCATCATTCGCTTCAATACCGTCTTTGATTTCAAATGGAGTCGTTTTGGCCGTATTGAGAACTGTCAGATTCTCCACGTGTAGTTCAACAGCTCCCGTTGCTAATTTATCATTCGCCTGCGTACGGGCTTCTACTTTTCCAGTCACTTCAATCACATATTCGCTTCGCAAACTTTCAGCGGTTTCCATGACTTCTTTGGCTACATTTTCGGGATTGATAACTAGCTGCATTATGCCTTCACGGTCACGCAAATCAATGAAAATCAGTCCTCCCAAGTCACGACGACGGGACACCCAACCTTTCAAAGTGATTTCTTGACCAACATGTTCACTACGAACACGCCCAGCATACATTGAACGTTTCATTTTTATTCTCCAAACTTTTAATTCTTTTACTATTTTACCACAAAAGCGATGAAAAAGAAGATATGCTTTTCAAAATCTTCATATCTTAACGTAATATTTCACAAAAGAAGATGACGACTCACCTCTTACTTTCTTTGTCATATAATTCAGGATGCAAAACCTTGACCACATAACTTGATGCTAAGCGCAATAGCCCTGCTGCTAAACCAAAAATCGGTGCTAAAAACCGAAAAAAGAAATCCCCTCTTACAAAATAGGCAATTCCTCCTATAATCAAAAAAACAATTAGAAACTGAATTACAGACGGAATGATTATTTTTTTCATTGTTCTCTCCACTTCTACTTCAACATTCTACTATGTTATGAGAAAAAAGCCATTTGACTGGCTTTCTCCCTTTTTAAATTAAAACCCCAGTTGTTCAAAAATTGTTTGAAAATCTTCTTGGATCTGATTTAAATCAACCGTTAATTCTTCACGAGTGTGATTGTTTTTGACGGTAACTTGGTTACTTTCAATTTCACTTTCGCCAAGAGTTATCAACACTTTAGCAGAAAAAGTATCTGCTGACTTGAATTGCGCTTTCAACTTACGGTTTAAATAATCACGTTCAGCTGTAAATCCTTGCTTGCGAAGTGCTTGTGCAATTTCCAAAGCTTTGTTATTAGCACCGTCTCCCAAAACTGCAACATAAACGTCCAAACTATCCTCTAGCGGCAAGACTACACCCTGCTTTTCAAGAACAAGAAGCAGGCGCTCCACGCCCATTCCAAAGCCAAAACCAGCCGTTTCTGGTCCGCCAAAATAAGCAACGAGGCTATCATAGCGGCCGCCTGCACAGATTGTCAATTCATTGCCCGCCACATCTGCAGTAAATTCAAAAATCGTATGATTGTAATAATCCAATCCGCGAACCATGTTGGTATTGATAACATAAGGAATTTTTAGTGATTCCAACATCGAACGCACAGCTTGAAAATGAGTTTGGCTTTCTTCATCTAGATAATCCAGGATAGAGGGTGCATTTTCAACAGCGAGTTTATCTTCTTTTTCCTTACTGTCTAGCACACGGAGAGGATTTTCTTCCAGACGACGCTGGCTATCTTTAGAAAGACTGTCTTTCAGCGGCGTCAAATAATCAATCAATGCTTGACGGTAAGCGGCGCGACTCTCTGCATTCCCCAAACTATTCAACTGCAACGTTACACCTTGAATACCAATTTCATTGAAAAATTGAGCTGCCATGGCGATTGTCTCCACATCAGTCGCAGGATTGTTGGATCCAAAACACTCTACACCAATCTGATGAAACTCACGCAAACGTCCAGCCTGAGGACGCTCATAACGAAACATAGAGCCCATATAATAAAGTTTCACCGGCTTTTGGACTTCTGGTGCAAAGAGCTTATTTTCCACATAAGAACGTACAACTGGTGCTGTTCCTTCTGGGCGTAATGTGATATGACGGTCGCCTTTGTCATAAAAATCATACATTTCTTTGGTTACAATGTCAGTCGTGTCTCCAACAGAACGACTAATCACTTCATAATGCTCAAATAGCGGGGTGCGAATTTCTGCGTAATGATATTTTTTAAACGTTTTGCGAGCAAATTCTTCTACATATTGCCATTTGACAGACTCTTGAGGGAGAATATCCTGAGTCCCTTTCGGTTTTTGTAATTTCATAGCTTTCCTCTTCATTCATATAATATAATTATTTTACCACAAGTAACAGATTTTGAGGACAGTTTCGGTATATTTTCTCTGAAAAGCTAGCACGCTCTGCTATTTTACAAAAAGTAAAAGAAAATCTGTCAAGTAACTTTACTTTACAAAATTTTTTTGATATACTATTACAGTTGATGAAAATCAAAGAGATTGAATCGAACTTATATTAAAAGGAGAATAAAGAAAATGGCAGTACCTGCACGTCGCACTTCAAAAGCGAAGAAAAACAAACGCCGCACTCACTACAAAATTACAGCTCCATCTGTACATTTTGACGAAACTACTGGAGATTACTCACGTTCTCACCGTGTATCCCTCAAAGGATACTACAAAGGACGTAAAATCGCCAAAGCTGCAGCAGAATAATAGAAGGGAGCTATCATGCGCGTAAATATCACACTTGAACACAAAGCATCTGGTGAACGCTTGTACCTTACTTCTAAAAACAAACGCAACACTCCAGACCGTCTTCAATTGAAAAAATACTCACCAAAATTACGTAAACATGTAGTGTTTACAGAAGTTAAGTAAGGGTTTCAGTACACGTCAATAGACGTCAAAATATTGATTTTAAGCGATTTTTGATTTTTTGAAACTCATTATATCGCACTACAAATCAATAAAAACTCTACCTTTTACTCTACCTTTTTTAGATAAATATATCATCTGGATATTGAAGTTAAGCCCTGCTATCATTTCGATGGCAGGGCTTTTTAATATTTGGTACACTAACTTCTTATCTATATTTTGGTGGATTTTAAGTTGACATCTACAAAGTTTAATGTTAGAATACATTCAAAAATATATTTGAATGAGGTGTTTTATGATTCAAAATGTTGTTACTTCAATAATCCTGTATTCTGGGACAGCCGTAGATTTACTTATTATCCTAATGTTATTTTTTGCCAAAAGAAAAAGCAGAAAAGACATCATTAACATCTATTTAGGACAATTTCTAGGCTCTGTTAGTCTAATATTGCTAAGTTTACTTTTTGCATTTGTCTTAAATTATATTCCTAGTAAAGAGATTTTAGGTTTGCTCGGTTTGATTCCAATTTTCCTAGGCCTCAAAGTTTTGCTTTTAGGAGATTCTGATGGAGAAGCTATTGCAAAAGATGGTTTGCGTAAAGATGATAAAAACCTGATTTTTCTAGTCGCTATGATTACTTTTGCAAGTTGTGGTGCTGACAATATTGGTGTTTTTGTCCCATATTTTATTACCTTAAATTTAGCGAATTTGATAGTGGCTTTACTTACTTTTCTAGTCATGATTTATCTCTTGGTTTTTTCTGCCCAAAAATTGGCACAAGTCCCTTCTGTTGGAGAAACTTTGGAAAAATATAGCAGATGGTTTATTGCCGTTGTTTATTTAGGATTGGGGATGTATATCCTGATTGAAAACAACAGCTTTGACATGCTAAGGACTGTGTTCGACTAGGAGAAAAAAATATGAAAAAAGATAGTATCTGCCAAGTGAATATTATAAATCAACAAAATGTTACAACTGCAACGAACTACCTTGAAAGGGAAAAAGTCCAAAAATCACTTCGAATTTTATCAAAGTTTACCGATAATAAACAGATAAATATCATCTTTTATCTCCTTGCTGTTGAAGAACTCTGTGTCTGTGATATAGCCTGTTTACTAAATCTCAGTATGGCATCTGCCTCCCACCATCTTCGTAAACTAGCCAATCAAAACATCTTGGATACTAGAAGAGAGGGGAAAATTATATATTATTTTATAAAAGATGAGGAAATCAGAGATTTTTTTAATCAACTAGGATAACAACTATTTTTACTACTTTCTACTTTTCCATGATTATAGGGGGATTATATATGAAATTTTTTGAAGAAAATTATTCACAAGAAATACCTACTCGTATCAAAAATTTAAGAAAAAAATACAATATTACACAAAGCGAACTAGGCAATGCAGGTCAAGTTAGTCAAGTTGAAAGTGGTAAGCGACCAATTACGAGTTCGATGTTAGTTTATTTAAATGCTCTAACCGCTTCGAGCTATACGTATATCGTTTTTGGAGAGTTAGATGAGTTTATTGAGAATCTGTTTCATTATTTTTTCAGTTCTATTTTATATAGAGATTTAGAGGCTGTAGATGAAAAACTATATTCTTTCATGAGTGATGATTTAATTTCAATCCAATCAAGTTGTCTAAGTATTGCCAAGACATTTGCAAATTTCAATATTCAAAGAAAAAGATTTATGATTTCTACTGAAACTGAAATGGATACTTTTCACAAGAAAGATGACATTGACGTATGGGTTGGTGGAAAAAGTTATAACCCCGCTAGAAGTTTTAGAACCCGTACCATCAATGAATTGACTGTCATTGATTTTGAAGAAATGTTTGATATTCTTTGGTTGATGTTAGGGGATAATTTAATTAAATCATTTGAAGTTAATGTCTGTGGTATCCTATTTGAATTAGGCGGAAATGACATACCCTCAACATTTAGGCAAGAAAACATTGATCCTCTCATCAATAAATGGTGGTATGATAATGTTTCGACAGAAATTATCCCTAATCTAATAAAAAAACTCAAAGAAAATCCCTTGTTTAATATCGGATTTATGGTAAATGATATATTAGAAAGAATGTATAAAGAGAATATTCCAAAATCTTACCTTACATCCGTCCCATTAGTTATTTCTCAAAAAGGAAGAACAACCTATTCGTTTAGTATGACTGGTGGTCAACAAATAGATGGAGTGAAATTCAAACAGATATATGAGGACTATATGAAATTACTCAGTCAAGGTAAGGATATCACAGAGTTATATCAAAAATATTCTAAAGAAGAGTTGGCAAATCTAGGCATTAATATTTATCAATCCAATGATATAGAAAGGACTGAGGAAAGAACTTTTGATGAAATTATCAGTTGGGTTTCCAACCCTTATGCAACAAGACCAATTCAAGAAAGGCACACTATTCAATTAGAGCCAACAAGATTTTCACTAGAGGATAAGAAAAGAATTGAAGAAGCTGCAGCTCAAGGACTAAGCGAAATCGACCTTATTGATTTAGTTGACCTATATGATATTAATTTAGACAATACAAGCGTCAATCGCCATATTGTGGGGTTATTGACTAATAACACCCAAGTAACATACTATTTCCAAGAACAATTAAATAAGGAGTTGCTGTCAATGGCTCACGCTTTAGATAACGTACAACAGGCCTTTATTAAATTATTAAGTGAAGAGGAGATACGAAAATTTGCTCTTTAAAGACTAGGTGAATCGCCTAGTCTTTTTTTGCGCCTCGTTTTACAAATTAGTCTATTGAAGTAAAAAAAGAAGTAAAAAATAAAAGAACATTACGCCTTATACTGAATATATCAAGAAAAACTCTTGATATAAATTTTAATAGTCCAAATTGATGGCCATCAAAGGACAGATTGAAACAAATATGATGACATGACGATAAAGGTCATGTCTTGCATAGAATTGTTTCGCTGTTTCTTTGTTGTGCCTTTTAGCATACTCAGCGTTCAATATTTGCTCATTTTGTTTCCTTCTGTCCAAGGACGGAAAGGAGCTCATCATTATGAGCAATAAAGTTAAAGAACGCAGAGATGCAAAAATCGCAAAAGCTGTTGAAGCTAAAAATTGGGACGAAGTAAGTCGTCTTCTCCAGCAAGAACAAAGCAATGCTGAACGTCGTGACCGATACCACCATAAAAGAAGCCTTGAAGAGAGCCTCTCTCGTAATGACGGTAAACGACGTGAACGCTATGAAGTAGTTGCAAGCTCTGATTTGAATCCCGAAGAGGCTTTAATCCTAGAAGAGTTAAGACAAGCTATTCGTGAAGCTAAAGCATCCTTATCAGCAATTGACAGTAAAATTGTTGAAATGGTGGCTGAACAAGGATGTAGCTATAAGGCGACGGCACGCTATATCAGTGAACACTATAAAAAAATGAGTGATGTAACCGTCAAATCTCATTATTCTAAAGCGCTTGAAAAATTAGCTTCTTTATTAGAAGACTATCGCTAATACCTTAAATCCAGTGCTAAGAGGCGCTGGATTTTTTGTTAAAAAAATTAAAAATTCAACAAATAACTTTGCGTTTAACTGTCTCATTCTCCTTAGTAATAAGGAGGTGGTATACAACTAAAACAACTATGTCCAGCTCACGACCAAAACCGAGCAAGTCGCATTCGTATTATTTCTCAATAATAAAGGAGGAACAGCCCCATGGCATTCAAAATGAAAACCACAAAAGGTGGTTATACAACTACATTGGCTGATAAAATTATCAGTCAAAAACAACCGATTTACTCACTCAGTACCGAACTTGAACCACAACAACGGTTTGAAGAAGGAAAACCAACTGGCGAAATCGTAGCCTATAAAGCATGGTTTGTACAGGAAGGGCAAGACCCTTTCCAAGTAAAATTTGAAGATTCGATTGAGCTTCCAGCTTTTCAATCCATGATTCAATTTGACACCCTACAAGCCTGCGAAGTCAAATATAACGTTTACTTCAAAGCAAATGGTATCAAGGAGGTTCGATAATGACTTCACAATCTCGTGATGTGCTGAACCAATCTTTCCTGCAATCTTACCTGCTCCAGAGCCTAAACATGGCTCTGGGGGCTTTAATGCAGGGGGAAACCAGCTATACTAATTCTTTTAACGTCATTATTCAAGAAGACGGCTTTGTCTTTGTCCCTCGCCTGCCGTGCGCCTATATCCTCGATGACGACTTGTACAAGAAAATATTTCTGATTGCCAATGCTTCACTTTACCCACAATATACGCTTCTAAAACAAAATGCTACCTACTTTGTCCCCCTAGAAACAGATGATTTACACATTCAACGTGGCTTATTCTTCCCTTGGAAAAAAGGAATTTCAGAACGGTTGGCAATTCCTGATTTGGATAAGTTTTCAGCCAGCTTAACACATGGGAAAATCCCTGTCATGAAGCACTTTGAACTCAATTTAGATAGGGTCAATCACTGGGCTATTGCTGGAAATTCAGGTTCTGGGAAATCGTACGCTCTCACTTACTTCTTGAGTGTACTGAAGCATATGTCTGACTTGATTATCATTGACCCTAAATTTGATACACCAAGTCGATGGGCAAGGGAAAATCACATTGCGGTTATCCACCCTGTTGAAAACCGTTCAAAATCAGATTTTGTCTCACAGGTTAATGAACAATTAAGCCAGTGTGCAACTCTCATTCAGAAACGACAAGCTATCTTATATGATAATCCCAATCATCAATTTGCCCATCTAACTATTGTTATTGACGAAGTCCTAGCTTTATCCGAGGGAGTCAATAAGAGTATCAAAGAAGCCTTTTTCTCCTTACTCTCACAGATTGCCTTGTTAGGACGTGCTACAAAAATCCATCTGTTTTTAGTAAGCCAGCGTTTTGACCACAATACCATTCCTATATCGGTGAGGGAACAGCTAAACGTATTGTTACAAATTGGAAATATCAATCAGAAAACTACTCAATTTTTATTTCCAGACCTAGACCCAGAGGGGATTGTCATTCCAACAGGACATGGGACAGGTATCATTCAAGTTATAGACAATGAACACCCTTATCAAGTTCTACCCTTACTCTGTCCAACCTACTACACTAAACGAGGTATTCTATGACCAATAAAACCTACTTTATGAGAAGTTTTAATCTCATACTATATTTATTTCTATTTGCACCTATCTGTTCTGCATTTGGATGGTTATTCAATTATCTTTCCGTTCAACTAACAAATATCACGTTTGTCAATTTAGATACGGTCAAAAGTATTACGGATATCATTAGTTCCGTTTGTCATGGATTTGCACTTATTTCTCTTCTACTTGCCTTATTTTTGGTTGGATTAGAAATAATACAACGGTTGAAAACAGATAGTCTTTGGAACTATATCCAATCTGTCTATCACACTTTTCTGTTGCGACACTTCCTGTTTCAGCGTGAACGAGTACAGAAGATAAGCAATCTTGAACATCAGACGGTTACTACTATCAACCCAATCCATAACGGATTTAACCGAGCTGTTCGTAAGTGTATCGTAGATATACGAAAAGATACCATCACTATTTTTCTAAAAGTCCCTAGAGACCAACAAGGGCAAAAAATTCTAAAAGAGATGGAAGCACAATTAAAAGAAGAAATCGTCAGCCAACACGCAGACTATTATTTCTCCTCTCCTATTCGAGTTCGTAACCAATTGTGGTTCACTGGACAAAAACGTTAATCCCTTGGGGCTGTGGCTTGCGTTAAGCAAAAGCCAGACAGCCCCTTTTTATATTCTTTTCTATCATGACCTATTGGGGTGACTACGACCCCCAATAGGTCAATAATCAATAATCACAAAAAATTCAATTTTTTCAAAAAAACTTTGCATACGACCTGTCATTTCTCCTTAGTAATAGAACCCAAAAGAAATGAGGTAACTGCCTATGGCAAAAGAACAGCGCTCAACCAAATGGACTTTTCTCTTCTACGAGGAAAGCGCACCAGAGAACTACTTGAATATATTAGAGGAACTCCATATTCCGTTTATTCTTAGTCCTTGGCACGATAAGGACGTTAATAGACAGACGGGAGAGTTCAAGAAATCGCACAAACACGGTGCTTTCTTCTTTGATTCACTGAAAAGCTATTCACAAGTATCAAATATCATCAGTGACAAACTAAACGGTCCAGCACATGTGGAGGTAGTTATGTCTCCCACTGGTTTATTTGACTACTTTACCCATGCGGAAAATCCAGATAAGACCCCCTACAACATTGAGGATATTGAAGTCGGTTGCGGCTTTAATTTAGAAAAATTCTTGATGGAGATGAACTCCTCGGATTTTATACATGAAGTAGTTGATATTATCGAAGAGAACGACTTTACCGAATTTGAAGAATTGGTCTGGTATGCCCGAGCAAACAATACCAATTTATTAGGGCTTATCATTGAACGTACATATTTCTTCGCCAAATACCTAGATTCACGAAGATACAATCCTAATCGACTCCATAATTCAAACACAGAGGAGAAAGAGAATAATGAATAACGAAAAATTAGAACAAATTGAACAATTATTGCAAACACTTATCAAACTCATTCAAATCAAAGAACAGAACATACCACTAAAGATAATACAACAGCGAGAATTGCTAAAACAGCTAAATATCTCCCCAAACACACTAAAAACTTGGGAACAAAAAGGATTAAAAAGATTAGAACCTCCTATAGAGGGAACTCGAACCGTCTTCTATCTACTAGATGATATTATCAAC
Organism: Streptococcus sp. HMSC066E07; assembly: GCF_001814695.1. Taxonomy (NCBI): domain Bacteria; kingdom Bacillati; phylum Bacillota; class Bacilli; order Lactobacillales; family Streptococcaceae; genus Streptococcus; species Streptococcus sp. HMSC066E07. The sequence continues at coordinate 56,375 of NZ_KV817448.1, read as the reverse complement.
TTTTTACAATCCTAATTCTGAAAATTTGTGCTAAAATAGTTTTATCTAAAAGAAAGAGTGGTAACTATTTTAGCCTACTTCAATATCCATGAAGAAAGGCAAATATGGAAACTGAAACAATTATTCATAATGGCAAAAAAGTCATTAAAAAAATCAAAAAAGATAGGTCCATCTCATACACTTTGAAGGGGACATTTCTGGGAAAAGATATCAAAACTGGTAAGCAAGTCACTACTACCATTACAGCCAAGACACTAAAACAGTTAGATAGAGCAATCATTCAAGCACGACTAGAATTTGAAAAAAATGGCTCAACACGAGAAAAAGTTATCGTCATTGATACACTGGAAGATTTAGCTGAAGAATGGTTTAAATCATATAAAACCTGGGTTAACTCGCATAATACTCTGAACAGAGTAAGAGGTTATCTTGATAATTATATTATCCCTAAATTTGGAGATTACAAACCAGATAAAATTGAATCTGCGGATATCCAGCTTTGGTTAAACGATTTGGCAAAGAAATCAAAAGAGTCCATTGAATCTGGTATAAAGCGTGCTGATAAAGGTAGTGCTAAAGATTTTGGTGCTGTTATCCATAAGTTGAAAGATATTTTTGACTATGGAATTACAAACTATGGACTAATCACTAATCCTGTTAGCACTGTTAAGATACCACCTAAGCCAAAATCAAATAAGCAACGCATCATGGTATTACATGATGATGGTCTTGTAATATGGCTTAATTATCTTGAAAGTTTAGATAACAATAGAGCCAATCGTAGATTTAAGTTAATTTGTAATACTCTATTAGCCTCCGCTTTGCGAATAAATGAATTACTTGCATTGACGATTGATGACCTAGATTTTGAAAATTCTTCTATTAACGTCAGTAAAACATTGATGTGGAAAACCGCAAATAAAAAAGATGGGACAAAAGGGGAAGTTATCTGTAAAGCTACACCAAAAACTGATGCAGGAAATCGCTCTGTCCCTGTCCCTCCCCCCATAATAGAAAAACTCAGAGATTTCCACCACGAAATGAACAAGTATCTTGAATTGCACAACAGACATAGAACAAAACTGATTTTCCCTACAATCTATGGGAACTATATGTGTGACAGAAACGAGAGAACAACTCTTAAGAAAAGGTTAGTAGGTCTTGGATTACCAAACTATGGTTTCCATTTATTCCGACATACTCATGCTTCAATGCTACTTAATGCTGGAACAAATTGGAAAGAACTCCAAGTCAGAATGGGACATAAATCCATTTCAACTACAATGGATACTTACGCTGAATTAGCACCACAACGAAAGTTAGAAGCTGTGGGGATTTATCTTGAAAAGATTGCTGAGCTAACGCAATAACTACTCTACCATTCACTCTACCTTTTATTATGTAGCATTCTAGAAACATTGATGTACCAACGTTTCTAACAGCTAAAATAGAAATTATTTAACTCTTACAGAGGTGAAATAATTGAGATTAAAAAAGCCTATGAAATCAACGTTTCAAAGGCTTTTTCTTTTGGCTTTAGCAAAATAACTGAATTTTAACTGATTAAATATTCCATAATGATATATGAATAATAAAAAAACGGATAACTTCTAGTCTTGATTAAAATCTAAATTTGGTATCAGAACAGCTCCATATGCACCCTCAGAAAACATACCAATATATAATCTAAACTTCTCTATCATTGGTGTAATAAGTGCTTGTTGAAATTCATTATCCTGCGAAATATCTTCTGGTAAATCTGAAGCTAAGACCGAATATATGGCATCAATGTCAGCAATAACTCGATACTGACTATCTGGGTAAGAAATTTCCATCTTTATCAGAATAAGTTGATTCTCTTGTCCTTCTTCTCTGTCAGGAAGATTTAAATTAATTGAGGCTCTTCCATCTTCTTCAACTTCTCCTGTGTTATGAATATTAAATTCGAATTTACTAAATGTTATCCTTCTTATCTCAATATTTTTTGACTTCATTTTAACCTCCAATAGACCATGAAACTACTTTATTATCTTGTAATCTATTATTAGTAATATTCTGCTCTTTATATGGTTGTATTTTTTCAGATTGATTTTTTATAATGATTGTTTGGTGAATATGTTGCTCTGGTGTAGAAACCTTTTCCACAATGGTTTGACTAATTTTTTTAGTCATATCTTTAAATTGCTCTGTTAGCTGTTCAACAACATTTTGAGTTTGTTTGAATAACCCATCGTTAATCAATTGTACTATAGTTTGATTTAAACTGACTCCTTCAATTTCAGAGCGTTCTTTAACATCTCTATGTAATGTTTTAGGTAATCTTAGCGTTATTTTTCCACTATACTCTTCCAGAGAGTTCTCAAGAGGTTCTTTAATTTTTCTCCCCCACTCAAGATTGGCCTCAATCCAGTCTGCTTTAGCTAATTCAATTTCATCATAAACTTCTTCTAAAGATTCACCATAAACGATTAGTCCTGGTAACTCTTTAATAGAGGCAGTAAACAATAATTCACCCTCATCATAAATTTTTTCAATTAAAATCGGATAGTTCAATCCAAGATAATATTCTTTATCTTTCATCATTTAAACCCTCCTCCAATTCTATCACTTTCTCAATCATTTTTATAACCTTTTTCACATAAACTGGCTTTATTGGCTTATGTCGCGGTATTGGATAACTTTCTTCCAACAAGGCATGAGAGGTTATTGAATGATTGGTTCCTTGCTTCCACATAAAACCATATTTTTTACACAGAGATTCTAAGCGTTCAGGGGTAACAGATTTGGGGTTATTTTTTATTTTTTGCAACTCTTTTTCCTTGCCCATGATGTACCTCATTTATAGCGACACTATATATGGTGTCATATTAATTATATACAAAAAGGTTGACGATTTCAAGAATTTCTTTTATTTTCAATAAAATAACTGAATTTTAAGTGATTATAATCATTAAGAGATAATTTTAGCTAAATCTATCATGGCTTGTTCAATCTTATCCTTTCCTTTTTGCATAACATGAAGATAGATTTTTTCTATCTCTCTACTATCCTCTGAATGTCCTACAAATTTTCGAATCACGTTTAGACTTACATTTTTATCTGCCATAACTGAAACAAAGCTATGTCGAAACATGTGAGGAACTATGTGAACAGGTCTGCCAAAATCAACTAAGTCATCAATATCTTTATAAGGTTTTCCACTTTTTTTGTTGTATTTCGCAGACTGACTTGAACCACCTTGCAGGAACATTGAAATTTCTGTATGATACAATGAGCTACCTTGCTGATTCTTACATTTAATATACGTGATACTAGTTTCCATATTTTAATTTATAAGTAAAATAATCAACCATCTTATGAAAGTAGAATTTTCAACAATCATAAAAAAGAAAACATAAAAATAAAGAGTTTAAAACATCTGTCTTAAACTCTTTATTTCTCACTGTTGCTCACCAATACAGCATTCTTCATGCTCATCTAAACTTTCGTCTGTCTGAATGGTTACTTTTGTAATTCCATACATTTTGAGATGTTGGCGAATGCGCTGCTGAGTTTCTGCTTGTTGTTCGAGATGTTTCATGCAAATATGAATCATCGCAAATTTTTCTAGCCCATCGGTTGTCCAAACATTTAGCTGAGTGATTGTTTGGATATTCTCGATTGTTTGAATCTCTGCATAAAGATCATTCAAGTTCACATCACTCGGTACGTGATCAAGAAAGATTTGAACATTTTCCCAAAACTTTGGCAGTGCTTTACTCAAGATAAAAGTCGAAATGATGAGCGAAAGCAATGGGTCAAGGAAATACCAGTTTGTAAAGCGAAGAATAAAGGATACGAAGATTACAGCCAACCAGCCTAAAATATCTTCTAAGAAATGCAGACTCAGAATGGATTCATTGTGTGTATGTCCATGGCTAACCACTCTGCTGGCTGCAAAGTTGATTACAATTGCAAAAATTCCTAAGACAAGCATACCGTCGTAGTTCACCCGTTCAGGCGCAAACAGCTTGGGAACATTTTCAACCAGAATGAGAATAGATCCCACTATCAAAATGGTAGAGGTCAACATAGCCCCCAGCAAACTATACCGTTTATACCCTAGTGTGTATTTCTTATCATCTCGTCTGTTGGAAATTTTTTCAAAAAACGCCGACAAGCCAATCGCTAAGGCATCTCCTGTATCATGTACCGCATCTGCCAGTACAGCACTGGAGTTAAATAGAGCTCCAAAGATAAATTCAATAATCGCAAACGAAAAATTTAACAGAAATGCAATCCAGACATTTTTACTTGATTTCATTATTGTCTCCTTCTAATCGCACATTGAGATTTGATTTTATTTATTATATAATGTATTCAAAACAAAACACTTTGTTCAATTATATTATCTACTATTTTAACGGAGGAAACAAGAAACAAATCTAATGCTTCGTTTGATAGTGTACATTTAAGGAGATTTGTTCGGAAACGATGGATAGACGAGTTAAAAAATCACGCGCAGCCATTTATCAGGCTTTTCTCACTCTTTTGAATCAAAAAAGCTATGAATCCCTCACAGTTCAAGAAATCATTGACCTTGCAGATGTCGGTCGGTCGACTTTCTATGCTCATTTTGAGACAAAAGAGGCACTACTTGAAGAAATGTGCCAAGATTTGTTCCAGCATACGTTTGTTGAGCGCTACCAAGCAAGTGAACTTTTTGACGCAACAGCTCATATTTTTTACCATTTCAGGAAAAACCAAGATAAAATAGCTACTTTATTATTGTCTAAAAATATTTATTTTACCAATCGTTTAAAATTAGAACTAGAGCATTATCTTTTTCCTCTCATTCATGAAAAGCTATTGGCACAAAAGTCTGAGCTACCAGAACCATTTTTAAAAAATTATGTCACGACAACTTTTATTGAAACAGTTACTTGGTGGTTGGGACAACGAAATAAAATCGATGAAGCCACTATTACAGCCTACTATCTTGAGCTAATGCACTAATATAGGGCTATAATTTTGGTTATCGCTATGGTATAATTTTTTTAAGAACCCTTCTAGGAGAATTTATGAAAAAACAACATTCTATCTTTTTATTACCAGGAATTATCATGGTGGGTGTCGCTTTGCGGACGCCCTTTACAACGCTTCCAACTGTCTTAACAGACATTGCCAACGGGCTTCATGTTTCAGTTAGTTCCCTCGGTCTTTTGACCAGTCTGCCCTTAATCATGTTTGCTCTCTGCTCTTCATTTTCGGCGCGTTTAGCGAGCAAAATTGGGCTCGAACGGCTTTTTACTCTCGTCCTTGCTCTGCTTACCATTGGATCCTTCATTCGGATTTTTAATCTACCACTTCTTTATGTGGGGACGATTCTCATTGGAGTTTCCATTGCAGTACTTAATGTTTTACTTCCAAGTGTCATCCAAGCCAATCAACCGCATCGGATTGGACTCTTGACAACCATGTATGTAACCTCTATGGGGCTATCAACCGCTATTGCTTCTTCTATTGCAGTGCCGATAACAAAAGCAACTTCATGGCAAGGTCTTGTCCTTTTTTTGACAATGGTTTGTCTTTTAGCATTTTTGATTTGGCTACCAAATACATCTTATAACCATTTCTTAGTGAACAAAAATAAAGAGCACCAAGGTAGCTCTATCTGGAAAAATAAAAAAGTTTGGGCTATTATTATTTTTGGTGGCTTGCAATCATTGCTTTTTTATACTTGCCTAACCTGGCTACCAACTATGGCAACACAAGCCGGCATTTCAAATGCTTCTGCTGGAGTTTTAGCCTCTGTCTTTAACTTGATTAGTCTACCTTTTTCAATGACCATTCCTAGCTTGACAACACGGCTGTCTCCTCGTCATCGTATGATAATGTTAGCAATTATCTCTGCTGCGGGTGTCCTTGGTATTAGCATGCTCTTAATTCAAACGAATGATTTCTTTTATTGGCTTATTGCCAATATCCTCATTGGGTCAGCTGTGAGTGCTCTTTTCCCATATCTTATGGTTACTTTTTCAACAAAAACGAGTAGCCCTGAACAAACTGCTCAGCTATCTGGCTTAGCACAAACAGGTGGTTATTTACTAGCTGCTTTTGGACCAGCTCTATTTGGTTATAGTGCCGATTTCTTCCATTCTTGGCTACCTGCTGTATGTGTCTTGCTCATTCTTACAATCATTATGATTATTGCCCTCTTTTATGTAGAGAAATCTGATAAAATTTTATAAAAATCAAAAACAGAATGGAGAGTGAACCTTTTTCAGTTGTTGGGCTCTTTTCTCCACTCTGTTTTTTTAATTATCTATTTTCCATGTCTTAGAATCTGGCAATAAACCTACCTTCGAAATTTTAGAAACATGCCGATTGCCCATAACATAAAAGCCTAGAGGCGCAGCTCGCCATTCATCTGTACAGGTCACGCCAATTCGAGAGCGCGAGCCAATTTGAAACGGGACAGCATTTTCTACCAATTGCAATCTTGAAGTGGTCAAACCTTGACCATCAAATTCCTTGGTAATCCCTGCAAATTTGGTTAATTTTCCTGGGCCGTTGGCAAGCAATGTCCCGTCTGGCAATTCCAAGGCTCGAATCAAGACTGCTTCTGCGACATTCTCAGCTCTTGTGACTAGATTCAACATTTGATGTCCGTAGATTTGATAGACATACCAGTGTCCAGCAGATAAGTACATAGACTCGTTTTTCGATGTTCGTTTGCCATGCGCACTATGACAAGCACTATCTTTAGCTCCCAAATAGGCTTCTGTCTCAACAATTCGTCCCAACACTTGTCCGTCTAAGCACAATTGCATACCTAACAAGGACTTAGCCGTTGCGACTGTATCTGTCTGCATGATGTGTTTAAATTCTTTTGATAACATGATTTCATTATAACATGAATTCCATACAAAAAAGCAATCGAGAAAGACTGCTTTTTTGTTTAGGAGATTATGATGAAAAAAGTTTTTTTAGGATTAGTTATAAGATACCTTGTTTTGCTTAAATTTGTCTTAATAGAAAACAGCTAAATCGCTTTCAAAAATTCTTTTTTGTGTTAAAATAATAACAAAGAAGAAAAATGAACATTCTGATTATCACCCCACAATGATATCATGCTTATAAAGAAGAAATTTTATGAACAAACGACCTATCCGCCTTGTCATAAGCGATATTGACGGTACTATTTTAAATGACCAACACCAAGTTGATTATCAGCTAAAAACACAGCTTCCTCTTTTGCAGGAAAAAGGAATCCCTTTTGTGTTGGCATCTGCACGTTCACCACTTGGCATGGAGCCAATCGCACAGCAGCTTGGTCTCATTGACAATCCATTGGCTTGCTACAATGGCGCTCTTGTCATCAAAGGAAATCCTCAGAATTATGATATTTTAATGGAACACGCTTTAGATAAAAAAGAAGTTCGTTGTCTGCTAGAGCTCGTCCAAGAGAAGTTTCCAGCTGTAGCTATCAATCTCTATTCAGGAAAGGATTGGTTTGCTGAACAGATTGACAAATGGGCTCAGGAAGAAGCAGATATTACCGGTGAAAATCCTATCCTTCAATCTCTAGTTTCTGTTGTAGAACATTGTGCTTCTATTCACAAACTTCTTCTGATAGGTGAAGCGATCACCATCCAAAATCTTCACGACTATCTGCAAAACACAGATTTTCCTAAAACAACCTTTTATCTTTCAAAAGAGAATTATCTAGAAGTTACAGCTAAACAGGTTTCTAAGGAAAATGCTCTTCAAGAGATTGCTCATTTTTACCAAATCCCTCTCCAGCAAGTCATGGCAATCGGTGATAACTTCAACGATCTCCCCATGCTGAAATTGGCCGGATTAGGAGTGGCTATGGGAAATGCTCCTAAAGCAGTCAAAGAGCAAGCTGCAGCCGTTACCCACACCAATAACAATCATGGTGTCGCTCAAGCAATAAAGCAATACGTCTTGGATTAACAGCTATCTTTCCAAAATACAATAGAAAAATGAACGGATTCATAAAATTCTCTAGTTCTCCATATAAAAATTAAGGAAATTATATACCTGTTTACACAACCGCAAAGTATAGTTGTCAAATTTACAAAATCTTGTTTTAAAATACTACATATTGTAATTGGTGTAAACTGCTATATAGTTCCCCAAAATAAAACACGGACAAGCAAACTAGCAACCAACTAGTTAAAATCTTTGTTCGTGTTTTCTTTTTCTTATTTAAAATTCTCAATTGCTCCGTCATAATTTGCCCATTCTTTGCTGAAGAATCGATCATTCATCCGGTAAGTCGGAGCAGGCTTTGGATTGGAAATAAAAGGATTGACAGCCTTATCAAACGCCAGCCAGCCAAGCCAGCCCATGTGAATGGTGTCCTGCATAAAATAAGGTTTTCCACCATCGTTTGAAAAGTCTGCAATATTGGTAAAACCTTGGCTTTCCAACTGATAACGAATTTTCTTCACCGCTTGTTGGTACTTTTCTTGACTCAAACCAGTATAGGCCATCCATTTTGCATTGACAGGGGGAATAACAAAGATTGGATTCGTTTTTGACTTGGCAAATTGCTTCAAAACAAGCTGTAAGTCATTATACTCAGGAGACTTGACATAGGATAGCTTTCCCTGCGCACCTTTGAGCTTCTTTAAATGCTTTCGCAAACGACGACGATAGAACTTATTATCAATTCCTAAGTTATTATTGTTAGTATTTTTTTGCGCATCTTTAATAGCAAATTTTTCTAAATCCTCGTAGGAAAATTTATCTGGTAAACGCTTGACTTGAGGCTGAACCAATTTTTCATAATTTGCATTGCGTTCGGCAAATAGTGAGCTAAAAAGAGCATCCTCCCGCTGATTCAAACGACTAATAAGACGAATATATTGCTTGTCAAAATTTGACAGTTTCTGATTAGCAGCGACTTTTTTTACATTGTCTTTCATAGCCACCGTAGGATACAGTTGCAGGAGGCGCTTCGCCGCATATTGAGCATCAATGTCTCCTTCTTGCTGGCGCAAGAAACTAGTCAATTGGTCACTATTGAAATATTGTTGAAATGCTGCTGGACTGTAGCCTTTTTTAGTAAACCATTGAGGAGAGACAACATAGACAGCTGGCTTATTTTTTAACTGCGGAAGCATTTGCTGCATGCCAAAATATTGCGTAAGAGATGCGGCTCCTCGTTGTCCTAAAAAATACGGACGATAATTACGCTTATATTTTTCTGACAAAACCGCAGGATGCATGCTGTCAAAGCGCAGCCATTCACTTGAACCAAAGTAAGGAACAAAGCGGTGCTTCTTATCTGTCAAAGCACGTACTTTTTGCGTTCTTCCCTTGAAACTTCCTGCCGTCAAAGTAACAGCTGAGCGCTTTTCAGCTTGGTAATCATGTTGCTGCTTCGTTGGATAGAAAAACAGTAAAGCCACGACCATCAAAAAGGCACAAAAAACGGGACCTAAAATGAGCCACAATCGTTTAAGCATTGCGAAGCTCCATCACGCCTTCAATAATTTTATTAGTAGTATTCCAATCATCACGACCAAATTCTGAGACGGGAACATGAATGTCAAAACGGTTTTCTAATTCAACAATCAATTCAACCGTTCCCATACTGTCCAGAACTCCTGCATCAAACAAATCTTCGTCCATCATGTCTGATACATCTTCCATAAATAAATCATCAATAATTTCTAATACTTCTGCTTTTACGTCCATTAGAGAACTCCTTTTTTATTTTTTAAACCATAAGTCATTCAAAAATCCTGAGAAGATTAAGAATGAAAACATTACAACATTAAAAGTGATAAACATCCCCACTGCTTGCGTCCATTTGTTGTCTGGCAATGGTGGCAAATTCTTCTTTTTCCGTTCTTTATTGACGGTCTTCTTCTTTCGCACCCAAGCGTCATTGATAACGAGCCCTAGACCATGAAAGAGTCCATAAGCAATGTAATACCAAGTAACCCCGTGCCAAAAGCCCATGACTAGCATGTTGATGATATAAGCTACGCTTGAAGTGGTGTTCCGATTTTTAAATACTTTATTTCGGATAAGTACTGTGACCAGCCGCATAAATACAAAATCACGGAACCAGAAAGACAGACTCATGTGCCAACGATTCCAAAACTCTTTCAAATCGCGCGAAACGAAAGGTTTATTAAAGTTAATCGGACTTTTAATGCCCATTAGATTGGAAATAGCGAGGGCAAACATGGAATAACCCGCAAAGTCAAAAAATAAATCCAATCCAAATACATACATCACTCCTAGAGTTGGCAGGTTGAAGATACCACCCATTTGCACCGCATATTGCTTGAGAGGAGGCAAAATCATTGAGCCTAAAATATGTGCTAAGATAAACTTGTATAGAAAGCCAAGCATTATGTATTGAACGGATTGCTCCAACATATCTAGCAGTTCATCACGATCAGGGATATTTTCATAATCTTGATTGAACCGCTTAAAACGATCAATCGGCCCACTTGAAAAAGTCGGCATAAAGAGCATGAAACGTAGAAAATCCCATAAGCTAAAGTCTTTTAGTACGCCATCTCGCAGCTCAATAATCATTCCTACTGAACGGAAAGTTAAGTAGGAAATTCCTAAAAAGCCTAAGAGTGATTGATGTCCATCAATCGCCGGCGTCACTTTTACAAGGAAAAGCAGCAAGATAGAGAGAGCAATGTGCAAGTAGAATATCCACTTGCTGTCTCTTGCTTTTCGATAAATTTTGTAAGACCAAACCCAAATCATCTGCCAAATAACGTAAAACAGTAACGCATAAATTTGCGTTAACTTTGGTCCAGTCAGCATAAAAATGATAAAAGCAAAGCTGGCCAGAGCTTCGTAAATGGGAAATCTTTTTTTGAAGAATAAACCAACAAAGATTGGCAAAACGGCTAAAATGATATAAACAAAATACTGCGGATCCCCGTACGGTTCCAAGTGAGGAAGCTGTCTTATGAAATCCATCATCGGTTGTTGACCTCGCTAATCAAACCTTTAATATCAATCTTACCATTTGGTGTCAATGGCAAGGAATCCCGATAAAGGAATTTGGAAGGCATCATATAAGACATCATAATATCTTGCAAATCTTCTTTGATAGCTTTGGTGATGTCAATTTCACGCTCAAATTGTTCCTTAACCCCGTCCTTCAGGATGACATAGGCTAGAAGGTTTTGTACTTTATGATCTTTATTGTAACGCGGTACAGCCACAGCTGAGTCCACATATTGAGACTTGTTCAGGTTTTGGGAAACATCTTCTAATTCAATACGAAAACCATTGAACTTGATTTGGAAATCCATACGACCGCCATAAAGCAGTAAACCTTCATCTGTCATAGTACCAACATCACCTGTATGATAAGCTGGTAATCCTTCAAACTCAAAAAATGCTTCGGCTGTTTTCTCTGGATTGTTCATATAGCCTTTTGATACAGCTGGTCCAGATATAATGATTTCTCCTTGCTCACCATTTGGCAATTTGTTTCCGTCTTCATCAATCACAAAAGTTGGAGAATCTGCTTTGGTATAGCCAATCGGCAAGCGTTTCATATTTGTCAGCATATCATCCGTTATAGCAACGGCAGATAGAGCCACAGTTGCTTCTGTCGGACCGTAAGCATTGATAATACGTGCATTTGGAAAACGGTCACGCAATTTTTGAGCCGTTTTAACCGTCAATTCTTCTCCGTCAAAGTAGAAATGTGTAATGCCTGGCATTTTTTCAGCATTGAAATCTTCAGACAGCATTGCCATGTCTGCAAAAGACGGCGTGGATGTCCAAATAGCGATTGGCAAGTTCAAAATAGTCTCAAACAGCTGCTTGAAATCTTGCGTAATGGCAGACGGAACTGCAAAAAGTGTTCCTCCAAGTGCCAAGGTTGGCGCCCAGTACATAACCGATAAATCAAAAGAGTAAGGTGGCTGCGCCAACATTTGCGGACGAGCTGGAGTCGCAAATTCCTTATCTGTAATCATCCAGTTGGTAAAGCTAAGCAAATTATCGTGCGAGATTTGCACACCCTTTGGCTTTCCAGTCGTTCCTGAGGTGAAAATGATATAGTAATTCGCATCACCTTTAACAGGGTGTGTAATTTCGTAAGGATGTTTGGCTGCAAAAGCTACTTGAACTGTTGTTACATCAAGAATCGGAATCGTCACATCTTTCAGCGGAAAGTCATTGATTGCAATAATGAGACTAGGCTGTGCCACTTCCACAATCGCTGTCACGCGCTCCAGAGCTGAATGACTATCAATCGGAATATAAGCATGTCCTGACTTCGTCAAAGCTACAAAGGTTGCTAACATGTCGTATTCTTGTCCACCAAACACCACCACTGGTGACTTTTCAGGAAGCGCAAGACTATCAATCTTTGCAGCGAGCGAATCCGAGTCCACTTTCAAATCATGATAAGTATGAGCTTCTCCGAGGACATTGTAAACTGGAAAATCTGGTTGAGACTGAGCAAAGCGCTCAATCGTTTCAATCATGTCGTTAATTACTGAATTGGTCACAGTCTGCTCCTAAAATTCATTATAGATAAAACCACCTTGGCCTTGACCAAGATAATTAAAGAAATAAAGCAACGCTAGAAATATCACAAAATAAAGCAGCGTCTGTCCAAAAAATTTAAAAATTATTTTATGTTTTTTCATCATATTCATCACTTTTGTCTTACTTCTAGATAAGACTTAGTATATTTTACCATTTTCTAACGCTATTTTTCAATACAAAACATTCTTTAATTGAGGAATTCAGTTAGAATTAAGGTTTATTTACAACAAACCTAGACAAATTACAGATACTTCTTGACACAGTTAGCTGAAAAAATACGTCTACTAACAGCAACTTTTGATAATATATAAAAATTTTATATATTTTCTTGACTTTAAAAAGAAAAAGAACTATACTATGTATAGAAAAATTATATATAAAAATATTATATATAGGAGGTGCTCATGTATTTTCCAACATCTTCTACCTTGATTGAATTTCTCATTCTAGCGATTTTGGAAAGCGAAGATTCCTATGGCTATGAGGTTAGCCAAACGATTAAATTGATTGCCAATATCAAGGAATCAACCTTATATCCTATTTTGAAAAAGTTAGAAAAAAATCGTTATTTAACGACTTACTCGCAAGAATATCAAGGTCGAAAACGGAAGTATTACTCCCTTACTCCAGAGGGACGAAAGCAGTTAAACATCCTTAAAAGGGAGTGGGAGTTATATACAGCGACAGTCAACGGTATCATAGAAGGGAGCATTCGCCATGACAAAAACTGACTATTTAGCCGCACTAGAGAAATACTTGAAAACATTGCCAGAAGCAGATTATAAAGAAGCAATGGATTATTTTACGGAATACTTTGAAGAAGCCGGACCTGAAAATGAAGCACAAGTCATTGAGGAGTTGGGAGATCCCAAAGACGCAGCCGAAGAGATTATTCGCTCACTTTCAGCAAATCAAGCAGAAGAAACGTCAACTCGTCCTCAACACCAGTCATCTGCACACAATCACCAATCATATACCGACAATGCTTATATCTTTGAAGACTATGCAACAATCTCTGAATTGCATATTGATGTCACCACGCAAGATATTCTGATTGAGCCTTCACCTGATGATTTTTTCCACATCAAATACTATAATGGAAAAGGCAACAATCAAATCATTTCTACTGTTCAAAACGAGAAGTGGCACATTACAGAAAAAGGCAACACGCATTATAGTGGTTTGGACTGGATTATTAATGTCATGAAAAACGGTTTGGATAATCATCCCATTTGCATTCAAATCCCGAATGGCAAGATTCTTCAATCATTCTCACTTCAAGCAACTTCTGGTGATGTAGCTGTATCTCATCTTCAAACACAAAAAGGAACGATTGAGCTTTCAAGTGGCGATCTGTCCATGCGGCATTGTCAATTACAACAGACCGATGTGACCCTTACTAGTGGCGATATCCATCTGGCACATGCCGAATTGACGGATTGTAAGCTGTCTCTTGTGTCAGGGGATTTCGATACGCATTCTTTAGAAATTGCTGGTAAGACTTTCATTCAAACAACTAGCGGAGATATTTCACTTCATCTGCTGCACCATGATTTCAGCTATGATCTCGAAACGGTGCACGGAGACATTTCTATTTCTGACCAGCTCCAGCCGAGCCACCAAATCATTGGCAACACAATCCACCACCAAGCAACGGCTTCTACAGATTCTCTTACTATCCAAGCTGTCAGCGGAGACATCAATCTTTATTAGAGGTTTCGCATGAAACAGATTGATTGGTTATTCTTTGATGTTGGCTCAACTTTGGTAAACGAAGAAAAAGCCTACCAAGATCGGATTGAGCAGGCTATTGCGGATACTAATATTTCTTATGCAGCATTTTATCAAACTATGAACCACTATTTTAAGGAAAATAAAAAAGGCGATGCGGAGGTTCTGAACGATTATGGTCTGAAGCGTCCGTCTTGGAGGTCTGATTTAGAGGTGCTGTATCCTGACTGCAAGCAAGTGCTGAAAACTCTCCACCAACACTACAAGATTGGGATTATTGCCAACCAGTTACCGAACTTGCAAGCAAGATTGAGAACATTTGGTATTGATTCTTGGATTGATCTGGTGATTTCCTCTGCCGATGTTGGCTTGGCAAAACCCGATTTCGCTATTTTTGAGTTAGCTTTCCAACAAGCGAACTGTTTGGCTGAACACGCTGTGATGATTGGCGACCGTTTGGACAATGATATTCTTCCGGCTAAACAACTTGGAATGCAAACCATTTAGATCCGACAGGGATTTAGCCACTTGAACCACATAACGAATCCAGCAGAAACACCAGATTGGACTATTGATAATTTGACAGAGATTCTAGAGATTTTAGGCTGAGCATGCAAAAAACTAGAGTTGTTTCGCTCTAGTTTTTTTTAAACGTTATCAACTTTATTATATCATAAATTTTCCTTCAAAAATAGACTTGTTTTTTCTTATTTTTGTGATACATTTAGGTTGAAAAAGGAAAAAGTGAGGTTACTAAACATGAAAAAAAGAAAGAATATCATCATGCTCAACAGATAAAACCGCCACCGAAACCAAAATTCGTTATTAAAATGAAATCGTATCATCCCATCACACTTTCTAATTTTCTGCTCGTTCCTCTTCGTCTTTATCCTACCACTCTGACAGACAAACTTCAAGTAAGATGAAGGAGAAATGTTAGTTGATTTCTGCTACTTTTCCTGCTTCTGCTTTAGGCTCTTTGCCCTTGCGACGGGCAAGGATATCTGCATAGTGTTTGCGGCTGTTATTGAGTACGGAAAGGAAGGTCGCATAAAAGCTATCGTCTTTGACTTGGTGCAAAATCACCACATAGTCCGCCAACTGTTGGTAAGGCGTCGCCACTTCTTTGCGCAATCGCTTGACATCATAGCTCACTTTTTGCAATTTCTCTTGGGAACGAGAGGCAAAGAGTTGTTCAAAAGCTGAGTGGCTTTCGGTCAGATTTTCAACGAATTTCCCAAGCGCTAAAGTCCCCACTTGCTCCTTATATGGGGCTGTCTTTAGCTTGTCCAGCAAGCTGACAACGAGGGCAGTTTCTTCCTCGTAATGCTTCTGATGAGCGTCTTTGTATTGGTCAAACAAGCGTTTCAAGCTGGCATAAGCTGCCTTTTCCTCTTCCCGCTTGGCTGCCCGATAAGGTTTCAGCGCATCGCGAAGAGCTTGCAAATCAGCGTCGCGCAATTCGTCAGCCGCACTAATCGAAGCTGACTTTTCACTCGCCCGAATCTGACCGAGAGAGGCTTGATAAGCAGGCAAAGCTGCCTTTATCTTCTTGACGAGAGCGGTAATGACATCCTCATTTTTAAAGTCGAGCGCTTCTTTCTCCACATCATCTAAAAAACGAGTGATAAACTGCGTGAATTCCGCATGACGGAGACTGCTCACCTGAACATTAACTAACTTTCCTTTTGGCATAAAATCCTTTCCTTATTAAAAAAATATTTTTTCTTATCTAACCCTCAGATAAGATGAATGACTTTTCTTTATCCTGTCCGAGGCTCGGACGAAGCAAACTTGTTTCAAGGCAAACCGTCTGACCCTCGGACGAAGCAAACTTGTTTTAAGGCAAACCGTCTGACCCTCGGACGAAGCAAACTTGTTTTAAGGCAAGCCGTCCGACCCTCGGATGAAGCAAACCTGTTTTAAGGCAAGCCGTCCGACCCTCGGATGAAGCAAACCTGTTTTAAGGCAAGCTGTCCGACCCTCGGACAAAGCAAACCTGTTTTAAAACAAGCTATCTGACCCTCAGACGAATGAAAAATCATCTCATTTAGTATAACATGAATGGGAAATTATAGGAAATTTTCTGGAAAAGAGGAGTGTTTTTTGAAAAAGTTCAATATTTCATTATTATATTAAACCATTCTGGTAAAGTTGTCTGCTCTTCATTCAAGACTTTAAAACCATTGTCTTTTTTTAAATAAATCAGCGTAGGTACACCAGTCACATTATATTTTTCCATAGCTTTCTTTATTTGAGAATTCTTATGAGAATCTTCTGTATTTAAGTAATAAATTTTAAAAGGCGTATGATACAAGTCTGATGTTTATTTCAAGACTGGAAGAAATTCTCTACAAAACGGGCACGTCTCACGACCAAAATAGAGCAAATTTCCCTTTGTTAATTTATTGTTTAAAACATTTTCTGCATTCGTCTCTTGAAAGCTCTTTACAATTTCTTTGTATAATTTTGTCAATTTTAAATCGTGTTCTACCTCATTTTCACTTGTTGAAACCTGAGAAACACTTGAAACTGTAGAGCTTTCAGAAGCTTGTGATGAAGAGGTGCATGCAGAGAGGAAAAAGAGAGTTGTGCAAATAATAATGAAGTATAGACTCATGCGAATACATTTCATAAAAATTCTCCTTAATCTTTTGGGATTTTTTTTATTATTGTCGTTAAAAGCAGAATTATATATGCTCCCAAAAATAGAATATCACCTATCACATCATCATGTGAGAAATATAAAAAGTACAGTATCAATACAATTGTATAAAAATAGAAATGATATTTCTTATAAAAGTATTTGTCAAAAGAATATTTTTTCTTCATTATTTTCACTCCTTTTTTAACACAGAAATAATAAGTCTATTTCGCTATGCTTTTAAGCATTGATATACTACTGGTCCATACGCCATAAGCAGAGAATACCATGTGGTTGAAAAGCTAAATACACCAAGCCCTAAAGCCCATAAACAATCTCTTTGCGCTGGTGTAAGAGTAGCCGAAGCACTCCCATCTTTCAAACAATATCTTTTGTAAGTATAGCTATTCTTGTTCATATCTCCACATACACCTCGATCCCGGAAAGGAACTACTTCTTCATATTTCATACTATTCGCATAAATAACAGAAGTTGAGGACGGTATAACTGTTGCGCTGATCATAAAAGCTGCTGCAATCGTAAGGAAAATTTTATATAATTTTTTCATAATATATACCTCTTTCTTTATAAAGACAAATACTTTTAAAAAAACAATACTAATTACATCAACACTTATAGTACATTGGTTTCACTCCTCCCTTTCTTTAAATTGTAGCACTATATACCAAATGGTGGCCACCATGGAAATGTACCAATTATTGCAGTAATAAAAGATAGTATTGAGAAAAATCTAAATTTTTTCATATATTTTCATCTCCTTGTCTTTATTTATCCTTATGATATAATATTATGAAAAGGCATTCACAAAATGCCCACTATTTTCACATTTCATATTTAACACAAGGAGTCGCCTATGCGTTGGGATATTGGCACAGTTTATAAGACGATTCGAAAAGCAAAGGGAATCACCCAGCAAGAGATTTGCGGAGATTGGATTTCTCGCTCCAATCTTTCCAAGTTTGAAAGCAACCAATCCGTTCCCAGCTATGAAACCATGGAATTTCTGCTCCACCAGATTGACATGAGCTTTGGGGAATTTGAATATATTTGTGATTATTATCATTCAAATCACAGAATGAAAATCATCTTACAATTTAAAAATTATTTGTCTGTCGTTGAAACAGAACAATTACTGGATTTAACCAAACAGTGTGAGGACTACTTGAAAGCTCATCATGATATTCCCATTAGCAATATTTTGCGTATGGCAAATATACTAATTGAAATTAGAAAAAATAAAATCAGTAGTCAAGCACAAGTTTTATCTCAACAGTTATGGACAGATTTAGAAAAACGAGATACTTTTTATGAAAGTGACCTAAATTTACTAAGTGTCATTCTTTATTTCTTCCCACTAGAAACTATTCAAAATATAACGGAAAAAATCTTAGCCAGTCTCAACAAGTATAAGCATTACAAAGAAATTCACAGTACACAATTCTCCATTTTAGCCAACCTTTCGACCATCTACCTTTACAACAATCGCCTTGACGATTGCCAGCGTATCACTGAGATGATCTTACCGCTCGCCAAGCAAACCAAACGATACGACAAGCTCGGCTTTGCTCAGGTTCGCCTGGGCATTTGCCAAGGAGACGACGACCTTATCCAGAAAGGTCTCCAGTTGCTTGAGCTGACAGAAGAAACGACCTTGCTCGAAAACTTGAAAGAAGAAGTCAAACAGCATCGTACTTCCCCTTCTTCTCATGTTTCACGTGGAACTTCAACACCCTAAAAGAGACGGAGAAGCAAATGACTTACAACGGATTTGTATTTTTTGATATTGACGGCACCTTGGTTGATAGCCAAGGACAAGTCCCAGCAGACAACAAAACAGCCATTGCTCAACTACGAGCCAACGGCTTTCTGCCTATTATCTGTACGGGGCGCGGGCGCGGAGAAATGGGGACAGTTCTGGAAGACGCTGGGATTCATTCCGCTATCTTGCTAAATGGCATGGAAATCCTCCATGAAAAGCAATTCCTGTTTGAAGGACGAATTGCACAAAACAGCATTCTCAAGCTCCTGCAACTGGCAAAGGAAAATGAGCACGACCTCGGTTTTTATTCGCAAGGAGAAATGCGTGTGACGGCGCTCAGTCCGACCGTTCAGCAGAATTTCCGTTATTTCCATCAAGACCTGCCCCAAGTTGGACCGACCATTTACCAAAACCAGCCTTGTCAGATGTTGCTCATTTTTAGTGAAGATCCCGAAAAAGACACTCAGTACCAAACAGAAGTCCCTGAACTGCACTTTTTCCGTAACAGCCCTTACTCGATAGACATCACGCCGCACGGTTGTAATAAAGGCTCTGGAATTCAGCACCTACTGACCTTATTAGCAGACGAAGCACCAACTTACGCATTCGGAGACGGACTCAATGACCTATCATTGTTTGAAAGAGTGGATTATTCAATTGCAATGGGCAATAGCCAAGCAATCGTCAAAGAAGCAGCCACTTTCATCACGCGCTCCAATGATGACAACGGCATTTCACATGCCCTTGCCCATTTCGGTTTGATTTAAAAAGGGTGGGACAAACATCAGCATTTCGTAAGAAATCGATGTTGTCATCCACCCTGTAAGGTTGAATTTTATTCTAGAAATAAACGAGTCTGGAACACTTTTTATACGTCATCTTCTCACATTTCATTTTCCTGTGGGTGATTGCGCTAGTGTTCCAGCCTCTTTTTGATTAAACTAATTCTTTTTTATTTGGATTGTAAACCAAGAAACCAAGACCAACAAAGAGCAGCAGAACGATTGTCATGAAGGCAACTTGTCCGCCGACTTGCCCTGTCATTGAAATCGTTTGACGCAAAGCCGAAACAGAATAGCTCATTGGCAACCAAGGATTGACATCTTGGAAAATCTTATCCGTCAATGGCAGTGGGTAAGTACCCGCACTAGAGGCGAGTTGTAGCAACAACAAGATTAAGGAAATGAAAGCACCAAGCTTGGTGTCCCACGTTACCAGAGCCGTCACCACCGCCATGAAGCACATGCTGGTCAAAAGAATGATTCCAAGCGTTGCCCATTCATGATTGGCAGTCAAGCCAATCATGTGCACTGCACCATACACCAACAAACCTGCTAAGAGAGAAATCATGCCGTTGACTTGAATACGTGCTTTCAACCATTCCATACGTGTCTTTGGCTTCTTACCAGAAGGTAACGTGCTAAAGATGATATTGGTTGAAATAGCTGCTACAAAGAGTGCCACAGAAATCATGTATGGTGCCATCCCGATACCATTTTTACCAACATGGTCTTTATCTATTTTCTTCGTTGTCAATGGATTTGCGAGAGCTTTAGCATTGGCTTTATTGGTTGTCACCATGGATAATTGATCTTTGGCGTCTGTCAAACCTGCTGTTAAGCTGTCCGCACCCGACACAAGTGCTCCCAGATTAGACGTGATAGTTGAGCTGCCGTCTGCCAGCTTCGTAGAACCATTCGCAATTTGACCAGCACCATCAGATAGTTTGCCTGCCCCTGACACAAGATCTGCAGAGTTGTTCACTAATTGACTAGCGCCGTCTGCTAATTTTGCTAAACCAGCGTCAATTTGACCATTATTAGCCGCCAATTGATTAGCTCCAGAATTGATTTTTGCCATGCCAGACGTCAATTGACTGTTTTTGCCAGCCAAGGTCTTAGAACCTGAACTGATTTTCGCCATACCAGACGTTAACTGCTCATTCTTACCAGCCAAGGTCTTAGAACCTGAACTGATTTTCGCCATACCAGATGTCAATTGGTCGCTATTGCCAGATAAGGTATTAGCTCCTGCCGTAATCTGAGCAACCCCATTGGTGTAGTCGGTTACACCTTTTGCTAATCGACCAGCACCCGTTGCTAAGCTCGTTTGCAATTGTTCAATACCTGCTGCTACTTGATTAGCACCCGCAGTTGATTGTTGCAAAGCTGCGAGAATGCTTGCTTGGGACTGTTGTGCACTCACTTGGAGATTTGAAAGCGCACCTTTTGCTTGTTCGATAACAGCGATGTTTTGTTGATTAGAAGATTGCTCTGGCAAGTTCGCCACTTGTGCCTTGAGCGCTTGAATATTTGTCAACATGTTTGCCGCAGCTGTAGCGGTTTGACTTGGAGCTTGTGAAATCGCAGCATTGATTTCTGATTGCTCACTAGCACTTAACTTTTGATAAGCAGCTGTAGCAGCCACGTTAGTTGCAATCGTAGCCTTGTCTGTCGTCGCACTATTGGCAAGTGTGTTCGCAGCTGTCTCCATATCGTTCAAAGCAGTCGTCATGCTTGCTTTAGCGGCTGACAAGTCTGATCCAGTTGAAAGAGCGGTTTGCACAGCAGTTAAACCTGCTTGCAAATCCTGTAGCTTTTGAACTTGTTCAGCAGTCATGCCAGATTGTTGAACAGTCGTCATTAACGTGTTCAGACCCGTAGCTAATTGATGCGCACCGCTTGATAATTTTTGAATTTCTCCATTAGAAGCACTCAATTGATTAACACCAGCTAATAAGTTTTGCGATTGACCGTTTAATTGATTTGCGCCACCTGCAAGATTTACCACACTATTGGTATAGGTAGTTAAGCCATCTGATAATTGCCCTGAGCCGTCAGCCAATTGACCAACAGCACTTGTATAGTCTATCAGACCTTTTGATAATATATCTGACCCAGAAGCTAATTGACCAACAGCATTTGTATAGTCTGTCAGACCTTTTGAAAGCGTATCTGACCCATAAGCCAATTGACCGACACCTGACGTATAAGCTGAAAGGCGTGTCGATAGCGTACCAATTCCGTCTGAAAGCTGACGCACACCAAGCGTATAGGTCCCCAAACCTGTCGTCAATGTATTAGCGCCGTCTGCAAACGTCATACTAGAGCTAGATAAAGTATTCAAATTATCTGTCAAGGTTTGACTACCGTCTTTTAATTGTTGACCGCCAGAAGCGAGTTGACCACTACCAGAAGCAGCTGTTGTCATGCCTTTCCTCAAGCTATTCATACTCTTGAAGAGAGATGTCGTGTATGTATTTGTCACATTGTTAGCGACAGTTTGTTGAAGCCGCGTCATAGCTGAGTCACTCATCTTGCTGGCAATAAAGCTGTGTCCGCTAGATGTTTGATAATCAATCTGCATCTTTTGCGGCTTATTATCCAGAATACTAGCAGCCTTTTGAGACAAATCACTTGGAAGCGTGATTATCATATAATAATCACCTTTCTCCAATCCCTTCTTAGCCTTTCCTTCAGATACAAAATGAAAGTCCAAAGCATCATTCTTTTTAAGACTTTTCACCATATCATCGCCAACAGATAAGGTGTTGTTGTTAAATGTCGCATGTTGGTCTTTATTCACAACCGCTACTGGCAATTCTGAAACTTTACCATAAGGATTCCACATGGAGCTCAAAAAGATTACATTATAAAGAGCAGGAATCAAGGAAACACCAATCATGACAATCACAAAAATTGGTTTTTTGAAAATTGCTTTCCATTCTTTGAACATTTTTTCTCCTCTATCTTAGACACTCTGTATAAAAATTTTAATTTTTGAAATATTTTTATACAGAGTGTCTAAATATTTGATATAATAGATTATACAGTTTCTGAAATTTTTCACAAGAGAAAAATTTCATTTTTAGACACGTTGTATAAAATTGTTCAAAAGAGGAAGGTAAAATGGTAGAAAGTAACAAACGTCAAAAAACAAAAATGATTATTGAAAACGCTATGGTAGAGCTACTGGAACACGAATCATTCGATCAGATTAGCACTGTCAAGTTGACAAAAACGGCTGGTATCAGTCGCAGCAGTTTTTATACACACTACAAAGATAAATATGACATGATTGAGCATTATCAGCAAAAACTTTTTCATAAGTTAGAATACATTTTTGATAAGTATGCCCAAAATAAGCGCAGTGCCATTATAGAAGTTTTTGATTTTCTCACACGTGAATCTCTCCTTTCTGCCCTATTGACAGAAAACGGAACCAAAGAAATCCAAACTTTTTTACGCCATAAATTCCAAATTATGCTAGCTGAAGACCTACAAGATCACTTCAATAGCAAATTGCTGAGCCAATTAGAAAAAGAGTACAGTTATGTTTATCTCACAAATGCCTTTTTTGGTGTCTGTCAAATGTGGATTTCCAGAGGAAAAAAAGAAAGCCCCGAACAAATGGCAGATTTCCTTTTAAAAATGCTGTATTAGACTATTTCCTATACCTGCCCTAGTAGCACACACAAGGTCTCTAGGACTTTTTTCGTAATCTTTATAACAAAAAAGAAGCTGGGGAAATCCCAACTTCTGATAATCCATTGATTAAAGTTGTTTGTTGTAGTATTCAACGACAAGTGCTTCGTTGATTTCTGGGTTGATTTCATCGCGTTCTGGAAGGCGAGTCAATGAACCTTCTAATTTTTCAGCATCAAACGATACGAACGCTGGACGTCCAAGAGTTGCTTCAACAGCTTCGAGGATTGCAGGTACTTTAAGTGACTTTTCACGAACTGAAATCACTTGTCCAACAGATACGCGGTAGCTAGGAATATCTACACGTTTTCCGTCAACAAGGATATGACCATGGTTTACGAATTGACGAGCTTGACGACGAGTTGTTGCAAGTCCAAGACGATAAACAACGTTATCCAAACGGCGTTCCAAAAGAAGCATGAAGTTAAAACCAAGGATTCCGCCTTTGATTTTAGTTGC
Source organism: Streptococcus sp. HMSC066E07 (assembly GCF_001814695.1). NCBI lineage: Bacteria > Bacillati > Bacillota > Bacilli > Lactobacillales > Streptococcaceae > Streptococcus > Streptococcus sp. HMSC066E07. The sequence continues at coordinate 32,719 of NZ_KV817448.1, read as the reverse complement.
TTGTACGAACAAGTTACGGAATTGTTTTTCACCTACACCGTAAGTGAAGCGAAGTTTTTGTTTTTCAGCCAATTGCAAACCGTATTCTGACAATTTACTACGGTTGTTTGGTCCATGTTGACCTGGTACGTAGTTACGACGTGCTAATTCTTTACCTGTACCTGTAAGTGAAAGACCCAAACGACGAGCTTGTTTCCAAGATGGTCCTGTATAACGTGACATAAAAATGTCCTCCTGTAAAAATAATAATTTGAGGAAATAGTCACTTAGAAAGCCCTGATTCGTGCAGAACATTTTCGCCTAAACAGCCAAGGCTACTTTTATAGCTAATGTTCTGTTGACGAGCTTCATGCTCTCCTGCTGCTATTTCACACAAAAGCCATTATATCAAAAAAAATCCTATCTGTAAAGACGGATTTTACCAGATTATTTCTTTCTATGAAAATAACCTTTCTTTTTCAACAATTCTTCTATCGCAATTATATTTTGCTGTTCAGATGTTGCTAAAATAGTTTCAAATCCTAGACTTTTAGCGACATCTAAATTAACCTGTAGATCATCTATAAACACACATTGATTAGCTTGTAATGCGTATTGAGCTAGTAACTTTTGATAGATACTTTTATCTGGCTTTGCACACCCTACTTCGTAAGAAAGGATTTTACCAGTCAACACTTTCGTCATCGGTAATAAACCTGCATTTTCAACTGCATAAAATATCTCACTTGTAGTAGACAAAATATAAATGCCATATCCCAGCTGAGCCCATTCAAAAATTTTCTCTTGTAGCTGATAATAAACATCCACTATCTCATACCAATGAGTAAAAATGGCTTCAACAGTAGCAGAGTAAGAACTATCTAGCAATGTTTGAGCTGCCTGAATGGCTACTTCCAAAGTTAATTGTCCAGTATCTGTCTGAGCCCAGAACCCCGAATCAAAAATAGCAGCTTTGACGCACTTCCGGTCTTCTTCATCTTCTACAAAAGTAGCTAAAATCTTAGCAGGATTCCATTCAATTAAAACATTGCCAAAATCAAAAACTAGATTTTTAATCATTTTTCACTCCAGCCACATCACATCAAAGCAGTTTTTCGCCATTAAAACAAATTTATTCTCAATCCAAATAATGAATGAGATTTTTCTCTGTTAAAATATCTGAATAAGTATAAGATTCGACATAAGTGTTTTCAATCTCACCTGGTTGACCTCCATTACTTGTATATTCAACGATAAACAAAGAAGGATAAACTTCAATCAAGCGCCCTTGCTTATTTTTTTGACGTTTACGACCATTTTCAAGAGTCATTTCTACCATTTTGCCCTCATGGGCTTTGATTTCTTCTTTGATTTTTCTCATTTTTGCAACATCTGTAAATGCATCACTCATTATCTATTCCTCTCTCTTAGAAATACTTGAAAACTTATTGTATTCTTTTTGAAAAATCAATTCCACCGTACCACGTGCACCGCTACGGTTCTTTTCGATAATCACTTCGACTTTGTTGTTTGGAATCCCTTCAGTTTCTTCACCGCCCCGTTCATAATAGTCATCACGGTAAAGAAAAGCTACAATATCTGCATCCTGCTCAATTGAACCAGACTCACGAATATCTGACAAAACTGGTCTCTTATCCTGACGTTGCTCCACACTACGCGAAAGCTGGCTCAGCGCAATAACAGGCACTTTCAACTCTTTTGCTAAAATCTTTAATTGACGAGAAATTTCAGAAACTTCCTGTTGACGATTTTCTCGACCAGTCCCTGTAATTAATTGCAAGTAATCAATTAAAATCAAGCCAAGATTTCCTGTTTCTTGCGCTAATTTTCGAGCACGTGAACGAATCTCTGTAATCCGAATTCCTGGTGTATCGTCAATGTAAATGCTAGCTTCTGCTAAATTTCCTTGTGCAATCGCATACTTGCTCCATTCTTCATCTGTCAATTGTCCCGTTCGGATTGAATGCGATTCAATCAAACCCTCAGCCGCCAACATCCGGTCTACTAAGCTCTCGGCACCCATTTCTAGAGAAAAAATAGCAACTGTTTTATCTAACTTGGTTCCAATATTTTGTGCAATATTGAGGGCAAAAGCAGTCTTACCAACCGCAGGACGAGCTGCCACAATGATGAGCTCTTCTTCATGGAGACCAGTCGTCATATGATCTAAATCTTGATAACCTGTCGCAATCCCTGTAATATCAGAAGTTTGTTGGGAGCGTGTTTCCAAACTACCGAAATTAAGATTCAAAATCTCTTTGATATTTTTAAAACCACTTCGACTAGCATTTTCACTAACATCAATTAACGCTTTTTCCGCTCCAGCAATGATTTCATCTGCAGGACTAGCACCATCATAAGCTAGGTTGATAGAGTCTGTCAAACGTGAAATCAACCGGCGCAAAACAGCTTTTTCTGCGACAATCTTAGCATAATATTCAGCATTGGCAGAAGTCGGCACTGAATTGACCACTTCAACCAAGTAAGACAAACCACCAATGTTTTGCAAATCACCCTGACTGTCTAAAATATTACGAACAGTCGTTGCATCAATGGCATCACCTCGATCTGCCAAATCAATCATCGCTTTAAAAATTAAGCGATTAGCATATTTAAATAAGTCGTTTGGCTCGATATATTCACGAACAAAAACTAGCTTACTCTCATCAATAAAAATCGCACCTAAAACAGATTGTTCTGCCAAAATGTCTTGCGGCTGTACTCGCAATTCATCAATATCTGCCATAAGACCTCCTCTCTCAAAAAATAATCTTCTTTATTAACCTTCTTTTACACGTAAATTGATAACGCTAGTCACATCTTGATAAATTTTCACTGGCACATCAATCAAGCCAACAGAACGAATAGGATTCTTGACTTGAATCAATCGTTTATCAATCCTAATTCCAAATTGCTTTTGCAATTCTTCAGCAATTTTTTTATTGGTAATAGAACCAAAAGTACGTCCATCTGGTCCTACTTTTTCAGTAAATTCAACAATTGTACTTTCTGCTTCCAGCTTTTCCTTAATGGCTTGTGCTTCAGCTAACATTTCTGCATGCGCTTTTTCTTCTGATTTTTGCTTACCACGAAGTTCACCAATAGCTGCAGCAGTTGCTTCCTTTGCAAGATTTTTTTTAATCAAAAAGTTCTGTGCATAACCAGTTGGCACCTCTTTAATCTCGCCTTTTTTCCCTTTTCCTTTAACATCTGCTAAAAAAATTACTTTCATTTCTTTAACTCCTTATCTTTTAGTACTTCATGAACAATAATTTCATTCAACCGTTGGATGATTTGTGCGATTGTCTGGTCAGGGATTTGCGCTGCTGCCAAGTTAAAATGACCGCCTCCACCCAGTTCTTCCATAATCCGCTGTACATTGATTTTACTACGACTACGAGCAGATATCGATATACTATTTTGTTTATTTTTGCTGACAACAAAACTCGCTTCAATTCCCGACATAGCTAGCATAGCATCTGCAGCTTTACTAATAACAACTGTATCATAGCATTTTTCTTCTGCTCCAGTGGCTACAAGTACATTTGGCAAGATTTTCTTACCATTTAAAATTAGCTCATTCACCTCACGGTACTCATCAAAGTCTGTGGCAGAAATATCCTGAATGGCTACACTGTCACTTCCACGCGTGCGCAAATAACTTGCTACATCAAATGTTCGACTAGTGACACGCGAAGAAAATTTCTTCGTATCCAGCATAATTCCAGCCATCAATACACTAGCTTGCATTTTACTCAAACGTCGATGCTTAGAATTTTGGAATTGAATCAATTCTGTCACTAATTCACAAGCACTGCTTGCTCCACTTTCAATGTAGCTAATAATGGCATTTTCTGGAAAATCTTGGTCTCTTCTATGGTGGTCAATGACGATAATTTGATGAAATAAATCATAAAATTCCTTTGATAGGGTCAGAGCTGTTTTTGAATGATCCACCATGATTAGTAAAGAGCGATTCGTTACCATTGTCATCGCATCAGCGACCGAAAGAAGATTGGTCTCTCCTTCATCTTGCAATCTATGAACTGCTCGCTCAATATCAGCAGCCATTTGATGAGGATCATAGACAGCATAGGTCTGATCAATAATATTGCTAGCAAATACTTGCATTCCAACAGCAGAGCCCAGTGCATCCATATCCAAATTTCTATGCCCAACCACAAAAACTTGGTCCACACTTTTAATCTTATCTGAAATAGCAGTCATCATAGCGCGCGTGCGAGTACGTGTCCGTTTCACAGATGCAGCTGATCCACCACCAAAATAAACTGGATTCTTTGACTCATCATTTTCTTTTACAACAGCCTGATCACCACCACGAACTTCAGCAAGGTTCAAGTTTAACAGAGCTACTTTACCAATCTGTTCATGATTGCTATCTCCATACGAAAATCCCATACTCAAAGTAAGAGGAATTTCCCGCTTTTTCGCCTCTTCCCTAAACTGATCAATCACTGTGAACTTATCTTGCATTAACTGATCCAAAACTGTGTAATCTGTAAAAATATAAAAACGATCCATCCCCACACGACGAGAAAACATGGCGTATTTTTCGGCAAATTCAGCAACAAACTTTGCGATGAAACTATTAATATGACTAATATCTGAATCTGAGACGACGTCCTCTAAATCATCATAATTATCGACTGAAATAATACCAATAACTGGTCTCGTCGTTACTAATTCTGAAGTTGCTTCATACTCATTAGATGCATCAAAAAAGTAAAACACACTTGAAGCATGATCTAAGTAGACCGAATATTTTGTATCCCCAATTGTTGCATACGACCCAGCACCCTCAGATGGTGTTTTGGTAATTTTTTGCAGTAAATCCATATCAAACTCACCATCTTCATTGGTGAGAACCAACTCCGCATAGGGATTAAACCATTCAACATTTCCAGATGCTTGGTCTACTTTCACAACACCAACTGGCATCCTTTCAAGTAATGACGCCAAACTGTTTTCTGCTTGATTGTTTACATACTGGATTTGTTCTACTTCATTAAGTTCATAACTTTTTTGTTGGAAAATCAATAGAAAAATCAAAATAGCCAGCACCAAAAAAAGCACAACTAACATCAAAATGCCGCTACCAAGAACTCTTAATAAAATAGCTAAAATTCCAAAGGAAATAACACCCATGATTACAAAATGGATTGGAGTAAAACGAAATTTTTCCATCATAAACCTCTTAACCGCCATTTTACCATAAAAGCTCTAAAAAAGCGAGCTTTCCCTGTATAAAGCAAGCCAAATATCTTGTTAGACATCAATCTTTCTATTACCACTTGGTCTACTTTACAAGGAAAAACAAGTTCTGTCACTGTTTTCTCAACTTTACTAACTCAATAGTTTACAAACTTGTCAAACATTTTTCACGAAAAAGATACTTGTTCATACTATTGAACAAGTATCTTCATCATTATTTTTTTGTTTTTTCCTGGTTTTTCGAAATACTTCGTGATTTACCTTCCAAATAAACCATCAAAATAGAAATATCTGCAGGATTGACACCAGAAATCCGGCTAGCCTGACCAATAGTTTCTGGATTTATTTTCTTAAACTTCTGACGAGCTTCTGTAGCAATAGAATCAATATCATCCCAATCTATAGTTGCTGGAATGCGTTTTTCTTCCATGCGCTTCATTTTTTCAACCTGATCCAATGCTTTAGAAATATAGCCTTCATATTTAACTTCAGTTTCAATCAATTCAATAATCTTTTCATCTAAAACTTCAGCTGCTGGACCAATAAAATTGATAACATCTTCATACGAAACTTCTGGACGACGCAAAAATTCTTTCGCTGTAACTGCGTCTGTCAATGGTTTAAAGCCTAATTTTTCAACCATTTCATTCGTTTCTTTAATTGGCTTTAATTTAATAGAATTCAAACGCTTCATTTCAGTTTCATATTGATGTTTCTTAATTTCAAAACGCAGCCAGCGCTCATCATCAACCAATCCTACTTTACGTCCAATTTCAGTCAATCGCATATCCGCATTGTCATGACGTAAAATGAGACGATATTCGGCTCGACTAGTCAAAAGACGATACGGCTCTACCGTTCCCTTAGTGACCAAGTCATCAATCATGACCCCAATATAACCATCACTGCGTTTCAAAATCAGTTCCGGTTTTCCTTGAACTTTTAGAGCTGCATTGATTCCTGCAACAATGCCTTGTCCCGCTGCTTCTTCATAACCAGACGTCCCATTCGTTTGCCCAGCTGTAAACAAACCTGAGATTTTCTTAGTTTCTAGAGTAGCACGAAGCTGATGTGGCATAATCATATCATATTCAATCGCATAGCCAGTTCGCATCAATTCAGCATTTTCAAGTCCCTTAATAGAATGCACTAAATCTTTTTGAACATCTTCTGGCAAACTCGTTGACAACCCCTGAATATAAACTTCTTCTGTATCTCGCCCTTCTGGCTCCAAGAAAAGTTGGTGACGCTCTTTATCTGCAAAACGAACAATTTTGTCTTCAATTGACGGGCAGTAACGTGGTCCTACACCTTTCACCATTCCTGAAAACATTGGTGCACGGTAAAGGTTGTTTTGAATAATTTCATGACTTCTTCCATTAGTATAAGTTAGCCAACAAGGAATCTGATCTTTGAGGTAATCCTCATCGTGAGAAGTATAGGAAAAGTGGTTCGCTTTTTCATCTCCAGGCTGAATATCCGTTTCTTCATAATTGATAGAAGAGGCTTTCACACGTGGTGGAGTCCCTGTTTTAAAACGCCCAATTTCAAACCCTAAATCACGTAAATTGTCTGCTAAGTTAATTGCAGCTAAACTATGATTAGGACCAGAAGAATACTTCAAATCTCCAATAATAATTTCTCCACGCAGAGCTGTACCGGTTGTTACGACAACTGCCTGTGCAGCAAACTCTTGGTGCGTGGCTGTTTTCACACCAACGACTTTCCCGTTCTCAACTAGAATCTCATCTATAATAGTTTGACGCAAAGTGAGATTTTCTTGATGTTGAACCGTCTTGCGCATTTCTTTAGAATAAAGTTCCTTATCTGCTTGCGCACGAAGAGCACGAACTGCTGGACCTTTCCCAGTATTGAGCATCTTCATTTGAATATAAGTTTTATCTATATTCTTAGCCATCTCTCCACCTAGAGCATCCACTTCACGTACAACGATCCCCTTAGCAGATCCTCCAATAGACGGATTACAAGGCATAAAAGCTAGCATTTCAATATTGATTGTCGCAAGCAAAACTTTACAGCCCATCCGGCTTGCTGCTAACGAAGCCTCAACACCCGCATGCCCTGCGCCAATTACGACAATATCATAACTTTCAGTAAAATTGTGTGTCATCTTTTCTTTCCTTATTTTTTCACCAAAAAAGTCAAACCTCTAGAAGTGCAGGACAAAAAGCCTGCAACATCCATGAGCTTTGACCATCATAGTTATTGCTATATCCATTTTAGCAGATTGCTAAAAAATGTCAATCTAAATATACTGTTGAAGTTTACCATCTTTATAGGCATTGTCAATCAAGCCACCACCAAGACACTCTTCTTCATCATAAAATACAACGGCTTGTCCAGGTGTAATAGCACGTTGAGGTTCTGCAAAGTTGACAATTCCCTTGTCACCCTTTACAGTTACTGTAACCTTAGAATCTGGCTGACGATAACGAAACTTAGCTGTACATTCCATAGTAAACTCAGCTGGCATTTCTCTTGTAAAATGTACTTGACTAGCGTCAAGACTCGTTGACATCAAGTTGTCATGGTAAAAACCTTGACCAACATAAAGAATATTTTGACTGAGATCCTTACCCACTACAAACCAAGGTTCATTATCCCCGCCATGCTGACCACCAATGCCAAGGCCACCACGCTGACCAATTGTATAATACATTAAACCAGCATGTTCACCCATATCTCGACCATCAACTGTCATCATGCGACCAGGTTGAGCCGGTAAATAGTTTCCTAGGAATTCTTTAAAGTTTTTCTCACCAATAAAGCAGATGCCAGTTGAATCTTTTTTCTTAGCAGTAGCTAATCCTGCTTTCTCTGCAATAGCTCGAACTTCAGACTTTTCTAAATGTCCCAACGGGAACATCGTTTTTTGCAGCTGCTCTTGTGATAATTGACTAAGGAAATAAGTCTGGTCTTTGCCATTATCCACTCCTCGCAGCATATGAACAATTCCGTCTTCATCGCGCTTTGCACGCGCATAGTGACCTGTTGCCACATAGTCCGCTCCCAATGTCATAGCATAGTCCAAAAAAGCTTTGAACTTAATTTCTTTGTTGCACATGACATCTGGATTCGGGGTTCTACCAGCTCGATATTCAGCTAAGAAATATTCAAAAACGCGATCCCAATACTCTTTTTCAAAGTTGACAGAATAATAGGGAATGCCAATTTGGTCTGCCACAGCTGCTACGTCTTTATAGTCCTCTGTAGCCGTACAGACCCCATTTTCGTCAGTGTCGTCCCAATTTTTCATGAAAATGCCGATCACGTCATAGCCCTGCTCCTTTAACAAAAGAGCCGTAACTGACGAATCCACACCGCCACTCATTCCGACAACGACACGTGTTTTAGAATGATCACTCATAGTGTTCTCCCATCTTTTCGTTATTTCACGATTGAAGGTCGTGTTTTGCTTTCAACGATTGAAGGTCGCTTAGAGCAAGGTTTATTATAACACGAAATAACCTTAAGAACAAATTTCAATAACCAGACATCAATAACTTTACACTACTGTAAACTAAAAATTCAGTGGATAAACTATTAAATCAGTGAATGAAACAATAGAGATTCTATCAAAAGGGCGAATCTAGTGAGCAACTTTCAGCCTCTATCTACAGTCTGAAAATGGTGCTTTTAGTCGTAAACTACTATATTAAAGCCTTGCTTTCATCACAAAAAGGTTGAGACATTTTGTCCCAACCTCAATCATTTTTTGTATTCATCAATACCAGCCACTTGCTAACCAGAAAGTCTTTGCAGCTGACCAAGAACCATAACGACCTGCTACATAAGCATCAGCTACTTTTTCTTGATTTTCTGCTGACAAGTCACCATTTAAGTAAGATAAACTCAATTGGTAACGACCATAATATTGTCCATTTTGGGCTGTATAACTGCCACTTGATTCTTTTTGCGCAATCCATTCTTTTGCAGCTGCATCTTCAGCACTCAGACCAGATGTGGTAGTTGCAGAATTACTTGACTCCGCAGTTGTAGTACTTGTAGCGGTGTCATCTAACTCCAATACCTGCCCAACACTAATCAGATGAATATTGCTAATTTTATTCTTCTGAGCAATTTTATCAACTGTTGTATTATGTGATGCAGCAATAGCTGAAAGTGTATCTCCAGATTTCACTGTATAACTATCCGCGTTTGCAAGTGTAGGAAGAAAGAACAGCGCTGTTGCTGCTAAGCTCATTAAACCTACTTTCATTTTTTTATTTGTATTCTTTAAATTCAAAATCATTTAAATTCTCCTTTTCTGTGATAGAACTATCATATACCTTAATTATTACTATTGTTTTTACCTTTCATTAAAAATATTACAGGCAAATTGAAGAGAGACTAAAATTCACCCTATATTTCTTTGCTTTAAGGTTACTATAAGAAAAGTGACCTTAAAGATGGTCTAGAATTTATATCACATCTATTTTATCAAACAAAAAATACTGAATTTTGATATAATGAAGCTAATGAACTTATAAGGAATTACAATGAACTCACTAAAATTTCAATCTGTTTTTGATATTATTGGACCTGTTATGATTGGTCCATCTAGTAGTCATACTGCAGGAGCTGTTCGTATCGGAAAAATTGTCTCGTCTATCTTTGATGACGAACCAACAGAAGTTGAATTCCAACTATTTAATTCTTTTGCGAAAACTTATCGGGGACATGGTACAGACCTGGCTCTTGTAGCTGGGATTCTCGGAATGGATACAGATGACCCTGATATTCCAAATAGCCTAGAAATTGCTCATAAAAGAGGGATTAAAATTGTCTGGACTATTCAAAAAGATAGCAATGCTCCACACCCAAATACAGCTAAAATCACCGTAAAAAACGACCACAAAACGATTAGTGTTACTGGTATTTCTATTGGTGGTGGAAATATTCAGGTAACTGAATTAAATGGTTTTTCTATTTCACTCAGCATGAACACTCCAACAATCATTATCGTTCACCAGGACGTACCTGGAATGATTGCTCATGTTACTGAAGCACTTTCTCGTTATAACATCAATATCGCACAGATGAATGTCACAAGAGAAAAAGCAGGTGAAAAAGCAATTATGATCATTGAAGTTGACAGTCGCAGCTGTGATGGAGCTATTGAGGAAATCAAGAAAATTCCTAAACTTCATAATGTCAATTTCTTTAAATAGGAGAGTTTATGTTTTATTCAATCAAAGAATTAGTGGAGCAAGCAGATTTAGACTTTCAGGGTAGCGTTGCCGAACTTATGATTGCTACTGAATACGAACTGACAGGTCGTGAACGAGATGAAGTCTTACGCTTGATGACTAGAAATCTAGAAGTTATGAAAGCTTCTGTCGTTATGGGATTAGATGAAAGTAAATCTCGGAGTGGTTTAACAGGTGGCGATGCAGCCAAACTCCACAAATATATTCAATCAGGAAAAACTCTTTCGGACTATACTGTCTTGACGGCAGCTAAAAATGCTATTGCTGTCAATGAATACAATGCTAAAATGGGGTTGGTCTGTGCAACACCAACAGCAGGAAGTGCTGGTTGTTTACCCGCTGTCCTTACATCTGCTATCGAAAAATTAAGCCTTACTGAAAAACAACAACTAGACTTTTTATTAACAGCTGGAGCTTTCGGTCTAGTCATCGCTAATAATGCTTCTATTTCAGGAGCTGAAGGGGGCTGTCAAGCAGAAGTTGGATCAGCCTCAGCCATGAGTTCAGCAGCACTTGTTTTGGCAGCAGGTGGTACCCCATTTCAAGCCAGCCAGGCGATTTGTTTTGTGATTAAGAATATGCTTGGATTAATCTGTGACCCCGTTGCAGGATTAGTAGAAGTTCCCTGTGTCAAACGAAATGCTATGGGAGCTAGCTACGCTTTCATTGCCGCTGATATGGCTTTAGCAGGTATTGAATCAAAAATTCCCGTTGACGAAGTGATTGACGCTATGTATCAAGTTGGAGCAAGTATGCCAACTGCCTTCCGTGAGACTGCTGAAGGTGGATTGGCAGCTACACCTACTGGTCGTAGATTGTCCAAAAAAATTTTTGGAGAATAATTTTCTCCAAAAAAGGAAAAAGTTTACAACTCTGTAAACATGAATTTAGACTATGCAAAATTTTAAATATATTTTTTTCGATTTAGATGGAACACTTGTTGACAGTTCTGTAGGAATCAAGAATGCTTTCCAGTACGCATTCACTTCACTAAATATCAAAGCCGTTGATAGCAAAGAGCTGGATACTTTCATTGGACCACCTTTAGAAGTTAGTTTCGCTTCTGTAGTGCCAAAGACCAATGTCAATCAAGCTATTGCTCTCTTTAGAGAATACTATAAAAATAACGGTGTTTTTGAAGCTCAACTTTACAAAGGTATAAAAGAACTGTTGTTAGAATTAGAACATTCGGATTACCATGTCTATATTACCACTAGTAAAAATGAACCAATGGCTCATAAAATGGCACAATACCTAGAAATTGATAAACATTTCAATGGTATCTTCGGCTCTCTTCCAAATTCTTATCATAAAGCAGATGTTATAACTCGTGCTTTAAATAATTCTCATGCTAATCTTAAGCAATCTATCATTGTTGGGGATACAAAATTTGATATGATTGGTGGAAAATCAGTCGGAATTGCTACTTTAGGAGTTCTGTGGGGATTTGGAAACAAGAAAGAATTAACTGACAATGGGGCAGATTTTATCTCAGATTCACCTCAGAAAATTTTAACGGCTTTGGTAAATAATACTTTACATGAATTGTAAACCATCTTTACAATATACAATCAAAGATTCTAAAACAAACAACTATGTTTGCTGAGCCAATCACTCATAGAAAAAGACGAATCATCTTTTACTCAATGATTCGTCTTTTTGTTTACTCATTTATCATAAAATTTTGCTTAATAGTTCCAAGCTGAAAGACCTTGAGCATTATAAGCACGGTAAGCAGATTGAATCTGATCATCTACTGTTGCTGTTGACCCCCAACCTGGCATTGTTTGGAAAAGACCACTAGCTCCTGATGGGTTATAAGCATTTACTTGTCCGTTTGACTCACGAGCAATGATATGTTCCCAAGTTGATGCTGGGACACCTGTCAATTCTGCCATACGAGCAGCTGCATAAGATCCCGTAGCACCAGCAGTATTTCCATTAGGAAGAACAACATTTGAAGAAGTGTTTGCAGCCGGTTGCGAATAGGTAGTGGAAGCAGCAGGTGCGTTATATGTCACATCTTCATAAGTTACAGCTTCTTCTGTTGTAGTTTCTGTTGAAACTTCTGAATTTTTCTCTTCATCAAGTTCTAAAATTTGCCCAACTTTAATCAAGTCAGGATTTTCAATTTTATTGAGCTCAACAATTTTTTCAACTGATGTGTTTTTTTCTTTAGCGATTTCTGATAAAGTGTCACCTGATTTAACAGTATAAGATTCAGCACTTGCAATAGCTCCCGTTGCAAAAAAAGCAACTGCCGTAAAAAGTCCTGATAAAGTCCATTTCATTGATTTTGTATTCATGTATATATCAATTTCTCCTTTTTTCGTATAATACTATATTACACATAAAATATTACTTTAATCTTATAATTGTATTACAAAGATTACAGAAATATTGATTTTATACGCAAAAAACGCCCTTCAAGGCGTTTTTTAGCTAACAATAATATAAGTTTTTTAACTTTTTAAGAAAAATAACATCAAACCTAAAGCAAACATAATAAAAATAGAAAGGGTATCTGCTTTTTTCCACCTCAATTGACGATAACGACTTCTTCCTACACCACCTTGATAACCTCTCGCTTCCATAGCAGTTGCCAAAGCATCCGCACGTTTAAAGCTAGAAGCAAATAACGGAATTAAAATCGGAATAATTGATTTTACTTTTTGAACAATATTTCCTTCACCAAAATCAACCCCACGCGCCCTTTGAGCATTCATAATCCGTGTCGTATCATCCATCAAAGTAGGAACGAAACGTAAACTCATTGATAACATCAACCCTATTTCATGAACGGGTACCTTTAATGCTACTAAAGGCTGCAATAATGATTCAACTGCGTCTGCCAAACTAAGTGGCATTGTTGTTAAAGTCAATAAGGTAGAGAATATAATAATTAAAAGAAAACGACTAAAAATGATACCCGCTTGAGCCAGACCTACTTCAGTAATTCTAATAAAGCCAAATTGAAATAAAGTCGTGCCATCAGATGTAAAAAGTAGTTGAAACAAAGTAGTAAAAGCAATCAAAAAGACCATAGATCTTAATCCTTTAAGGAAAAAGCCTAAAGGAATCTTGGAAAGTCCAACTAATACTATTGTAAAGACGAATAGTAGTCCATTGGTTACAATATTATTTGCCAAAAAAATAATTAAAATAAAGAAAAACATTGACAAAAGTTTACTGCGAGGATCTAATCGATGAATGATTGAATTTCCAGAAACATATCGCCCCAAAATCATACTATCCATGTAGTAACTCCTTAAATTCTTCTATGGTGATAGGTAAATACGGAAGAGTTAACCCTCTATTTTTTAATTCTTGTACAAATTTTGTAATTTTGGGGACTCCTAGTTGAATACTTTCCATAAATGCTACATCTTGAAAAACTTGCCGAGGCTCTCCGCTTTTGACTAATCTTCCTTTTTCCATCACATAAACCGTATCTGCAAAATTAGCGACATCATCCATCAAATGCGTTACCAAAACAATGGTCATTCCTGCTTCATGTAATCGTTTAAATAAACTCATCAATTCTTTTCGTCCAGCAGGATCTAAGCCTGCTGTTGGCTCATCCAATACAAGAATATCTGGCTCCATGGCTAGGATACCAGCTATGGCTACTCGACGCATTTGTCCCCCAGACAGTTCAAACGGGCTTCGTTCAAATAATTCTTCTGAAATTCCGACAAGAGTTAATTTTTCACGTGCTACACGTTCAGCGTCTTCCTTTGATATTCCAAAATTTTGTGGACCAAAAGCAACATCTTTTAAAACGGTCTCATCAAAAATCTGACTTTCAGCAAACTGAAAAACCAATCCTACTTTTCTACGTACTTGTTTAATATCTTTGTTTACAGATGTGGAAGTAATTTTGACATCATCAATCACAACACTTCCTTCAGTCGGGACTAAAAGCCCATTCAGCAATTGTAAAATAGTTGATTTCCCACTACCTGTATGACCAACCAAAGCAGTATATGAGCCATCTTTTATTTCTAAATTGACTTCAAAAAGGGCAGGACCCTCAAAGGGAGTGCCTGCTTGATAAGTATAACTTACATTTTCTAAAGTGATTCCCATAAATAATCCTGCAATTCTTTTTCTGTTAAATAGCGCTCTGGCAATTGAAAGCCTGAATTCAGCAAAGTTTCCTTTACTTGATTTGTAAAAGGTTCATCTAAACCTAAATCTTCTAAATCCACTCGTGAGAAAAGCTCACTTGGTGTGCTGGTTGATTCCACCTGACCTTCCTTCATCACCAAAACTCGGTCACTAAGAGCCACCTCATCCAAATCATGCGTGATAGAAATAACAGTCATTCCATGTCGATCTTTAATCTTTTTAACTGTCTGGATCAACTCTAAACGCCCTTCCGGATCCAACATACTAGTTGCTTCATCTAAAATAATGATGTCAGGACGCAAAGCAACCACACCAGCAATAGCCACGCGCTGCTTTTGCCCACCTGAAAGTCTTGCAGGTTCACGCTCTTTAAAATCTTGCATTCCAACAATGTCTAATGCTTCTTGAACTCTGTCAAACATTATTTGGTAATCCATTCCTTGATTTTCCAAACCAAAGGCAACATCATCCTCAACAGTCGCCCCCACAAATTGATTATCTGGATTTTGAAAAACCATCCCAATATGCTGGCGCTTTTCCCATACATTTTCAAGAGTTAATTTATCTCCATCAATGATAATCTCGCCACTTTCTGCCTCCAACAAGCCATCTATTAAACGAATCGTCGTAGACTTGCCACTGCCATTATGCCCCACAATAGACAGCCACTCTCCTTGTTTCACGTGAAACGTCACATCCTTGAGAATATAATCATCTACATGATGATCGTATTTATACTTTAAATGCTGAACTTCAATGATATTTTTCATATTATCTAAATGTATCTTTAAAAAGATAGGCACTTCCTTTGAAGTAGTCATAACCCGAATAAATCGTAAAAATCAATGCAATATATAGCAAAACTTGTCCTAGCAGTGTCCAGTGCAATAACAGAAAAATAATGGAAAACATCTGCGTAAATGTTTTTATTTTCCCTGGCATAGCAGCAGCTAAGACTGTCCCTCCAGTTTCAACCAACAATAGCCGCAAACCTGTCACAGCTAACTCACGACAGATGATAACTGCAACAACCCAAGCAGGTGCTATATTCATTTCAATCAACATAATAAAAGCTGACATGACCAATAACTTATCTGCCATCGGATCAGCAAATTTCCCAAAATTTGTTACAACCTTCCATTTACGAGCCAAATATCCATCCAAATAATCTGTAATGCTGGCTACTGCAAAAATAATCGCTGCAAAGACATGCATTCCAACAGAGTGACCCAAGGATAGTACTAAAATAAAAATTGGAATTAAAGCAATCCGCAAAAGAGTTAAAGCATTGGGAATATTTTCTTTTTTCATTTTCTTTTCCTTAATTGTTTATTATAAGTGTAATTGTACCTGTCAAACTTGTCAAGCCTGACGTATCAATCTGTTGATTATCAATTGTAATGGTCACACCTTGAACCACACCAAGAGTAATTGTTGAGGTAGTGCCTGGTGAAATAGTGGTTGACACACTTTGATTCTCAGGACTTAATATTGCCCCACCTTCTAAGTCTGTACCTGTAACACTTACCCAACTAGTTGCATCAGTAACTGATAGTTTTAAATTGACAGAGCTTGTTGCACCTGTTAAGGTTGCTGTCAAGTTGTTACCATTTCCTGATACAGTCAAATTTGTATTTGAACTGCCAGAAGATTCACTAGAAGTTGCCTCACTAGTCGAACTAGAAGAAGTAGTTGTCTGTTTGTTTACAACACTATAACTTGATGAAGGAGTGGTTGTTAATGAGTTATGGTGAACGTACGTCCAAACATAATAACTAACAAAAGATAAAATAGCTAATGCAAGAATCGTCAGATAAAATAATGGTAAAAAAGAAGTTCGTTGTTTTTTTGTTCTTCGACTTCTAAAATTCTCTTCCTCATCAACATCCACTTCATCATAAGTAATCATGTTTCCTTCTTCATAAGCATCAAGAATAATTCGCTCATCTAAATCAACAGCCCAAGCATATTTTCTTAGAAAAGAACGAGCATAGAAAGGACTGGGAAGACGATCAAAATCATCAGCTTCCATAGCTTCCAGTAGCTCTAACTGAATATCTGTTTTCTTTTGTAAATCTTCCAAGCTCATTCCTTGATTAATACGAGCTAACCTCAGGACTTCACCGATTGTTTTCTTTCTCATACACACTAGCCTTCTTTCTATTAAACACTATTTTACCAAATTTCATCAAAACATGAAATTATTTTGGAAAAATAGTAAAATCAATCATTTCACAAGAATCAATAAAATGATGTCCTATTTCAATCACATCAACTAAACTAATTGTCTGTAATATTTTTGGTAAATCAAATAGATTATCCCCTTCTGAAAAGGTTTCGTATTGAGTGGCAATATATTCTAATGAGTTCAGTCCATGTAAAAAATCACCAAACATTTCACTTTTTATAATATCAAGATGCTCTTCTGTTACATCAGGGTCTTTTTCAAAATCACGAATCGCAGAACGAAATTGGTGAGACAGAGCAACTGGCTCACTAGTATCCATTGTTAACATCACAAAGTGAAAATCTTTTTCTACTTCAACTTCTAACGATAATGAGTTGTCTATTTTTCCAGCCTCATAAAGCGTTTGAAATCTTTTAGATGTCCAACCAAACATCATTGCAAATAGCAGTTTTAAAGCAGTCTTATAACGAAATAAATCAGCTCCCACTAGTGATTGACTCCCACGTAATCCGATTGCAAGTTTAGAACTTGCCACTTCCATTCGAACACTCCCAGTAGAAATAACAGGATTTAACGCAAGGGGAAAACGTCTAATCAAACTTTCTTCATCAATCCCCTTCAAAGATTCGTGTTGTTCCTGAATAACAGCAATGGTCTTTTCTAAGTCAAAATTACCAATCAGCAGTAAACTCATATTAGATGGATGGTAAAAGGTTTCAAAGTTTTCATCCAAATCCTCAACAGTTATTTCTGCAATTGATTCAACGCTTCCTGCAATATCTTCTGCCAATGGAGTGTCTGGATAAAGATTTGCTAAAGTGTGAAAAAACAGGCAATAATCTGGATTGTCTTTGTACATATCAATTTCTTGCTGGATAATTCCCTGTTCACGTTGAACAGATTCTTCTGTGAAATAAGCATTTTCTAGTAAACTTTGCAACAATCTCACATTTTCTAAAACATTGTCCGTCGCCGAAAAAAGATAACTGGTCTTAGTAAAACTTGTAAAGGCATTGCTCTCAGCACCTAATTCAACAAATTGTTGTAAAAGATCTTGACCATTTTCATCCTCAAATAATTTATGTTCCAAAAAATGTGCAACTCCTGCAGGGTATTGAACAGCTTGATTAGAACCACGCGGAATAAAAGAAGTATCAATTGAGCCAAAATTTGCTGTCATAATCCCATAAGTTTCATTGAAATCTCGTTTGGGTAAAAGAAATACTTTTAGACCATTTCGTAAAGTAGTCTGATAAACTGCTTCTCCAACTGCTGGATAATCCTTCCTCTCCATTTTTAAAATTTGCATTATTTTCCTTCCATAAAATAAATCGCTTGTAGCCTGAGTTGTGTTGCAGCAACAATGATATCTTCTCGGCTGACTGCTTCTAAAGCATTTAGCCAAACAGCAATTGGCATAAATGTTTTCTGCAAAACAGATGCCATATAAGCTTGTTCTATCAACGTATTTTGCCTATCTAAAGAAAGGAGCATCGTATTTCGTAGCATTTTTTTGGTCTGATTTAACGCCTCATCAGTAAAATGTCCTTTTTTTAAATCTGCAATTTGTCGATAAATTAAACTCACTGTTTTTGTTCGATTTTTCCTATCAATTCCAGCATAAATACGCATCATACCCGAAAAAATATCAATACTACTTGAAATTGTATAAGCTAGACCCTCTTTTTCCCGAACATTAACAAATAATTTTGAATGAGCAAAGCCACCTAAAAGTCCGTTCAATACAATAAGAGGGATATGAGTCTTATCACCATATTGAGCAGAAAAATGATATCCTAATTCAACAATAGATTGATGAGCATCTTTTCGCTCCAATGATTCTTTTAAAACATTCGAAAATTTTTGATGATAATGCAGTTGCAAACTAAGTTGACGCGGCTGTAAACCAAAGGTTTTAATATGTTCACAGACTTCAATCTCATTAAAATCACCCATAAAAAAGATGTCAATTTTATCATTTTGAAGCATTTTTTGAAAAATAGCAAAACTACTTTCTGGTGTTTCCTTGTCAACTAAGTCTGGCGTAGCTAAACGAGGAGTTTTCATTTCCTTTTCTGTATAAAATAATTTATTCAGCTCTTGATGCGCGTGATAAAAATGATCTTCAATTTCAGCTTTTAAATCATTGAGTACATTCTTTTTTTCAATTTCAAAAACAGCCTGATTAAAAGCTCCTTCATTCGCTAAAGGTTTTAACAAGCTATCCTTTAAAAAATCAAGTATCTCTCCTGTTAGTGTATTTTTTCGACTTAAAAATGCATCGCTAACAAAAGAGATATTTAAATCCACGTAATGTATTAGTCCTCTGCGTGATAATCCCGTTGAAAAGTTGGCACCATAAAGAGTTGCTAATCGTTCACGAAAAATCTGCGAAGTTGGATAGATTTCATTAGCTGTTTCAAGCATACTTGCAACCAGCACGCGCCCCGCTATCGTATCCGTAGACATCGGAGCTGAAAACCTCATTTTTATTCGATTCGTTTTAAATTTTTTGGATGTTATAAAATGGAGATCTACTCCAGAAACCAGCTCCATAGTGTCCCTCATGTTCTTTTAATATTGACTTCTATTATATCACGAAACGACTCCTAATTTCTCCTTCAAGCTTTATTCTTTCAACTTAAAACGTTTTCTTAATGGTGTGATTGTGATAATTCTAATATCATCTTTTCATCTAATTATGATATAATGACAAAGATCGAGGTGAATTATGAAATATAAATTATTTGATGACTACATCACCCTACAAGCTTTATTAAAAGAAGTCGGAATCATTCAAAGTGGTGGTGCTATTAAAAGTTTTCTTCAAGAAAATCAAGTTTATTTTAATGGAGAGCTCGAAACTCGCCGCGGAAAGAAAATTCGCATTGGCGATACTATTACTCTCCCAAATCAAAAATTAGAAATACTGCTGACTGCACCAAATGAAGAGGAAAGGGGGGAGCATGAAAAAGAGCTTTTAGAAAAAAGACGAGTTGCCACCCTTGTAAAAGAAATGAACAAAAATATCAAAAAAAGTAAATCGACAACAAGTCTGAGAACCAATAAATCGGATAAAAAGGCTCCTATCCGCTTCCCAGGTATTTAATATGTGGTTAAAAAAGTTACAAATTCAACATTTTCGTAATTATGAAGCAACTGAAATAGATTTTCATTCTGGTCTCAATATTTTTCTAGGCCAAAATGCTCAAGGAAAAACAAATATCTTGGAAGCCATCTATTTTCTTGCATTGACACGAAGTCATCGAACTCGTTCAGACAAAGATTTAATTTATTTCTCCAAAGACACCCTAAAAATATCTGGACAACTTGTCAAGCAAACGGGGAAAATCTCTTTAGAGATTGACTTGACACCTAAAGGAAGAATTACAAAGGTTAATCATCTAAAACAAAGCAAACTATCTGATTATGTTGGAAATATGAATGTTATTTTATTTGCTCCAGAAGATTTACAGTTGATTAAAGGAGCTCCAGCCCTTAGACGAAAATTTATTGATATAGAATTGGGGCAAATTAAGCCAATCTATTTATCTGATTTATCACATTACCACCATGTTTTAAAACAAAGAAATACTTATTTAAAAACAGCAAAAACAATAGATGAGACTTTTTTAGCAGTTTTAGATGATCAACTAGTGGAATTTGGTTGTCGTGTTATGCAGCATCGGATAGAATTTCTCAAAAAATTAGAGCACTTTGGTCAACAAAAACATTTGGAACTCTCAAGTCATTTAGAAAACTTAACCATTAAGTACTGCTCTTCTGTTCCACTTTCAGATTCCAATAAGTTAAAAGAATCCTTCCAAATTGCATTAAAGCAAAGCCGTAGTAGAGATTTATTTAAAAAAAATACTGGAGTTGGTCCCCATCGAGATGATATTGCTTTTTGTATCAATGACATGAATGCCAATTTTGGTAGTCAAGGACAACATCGAAGTGTGGTTTTATCTCTCAAACTGGCAGAAATTGAGCTCATGGAAACTGTTACTAAAGAAAAACCAATTCTTCTACTTGACGATGTTATGAGTGAACTTGACAATAGTCGTCAACTTAATTTACTTGAAACTATTTCTCAAAATATCCAAACATTTATGACAACAACAACTCTAGAACATCTACAAAACGTGCCTTCTAATATTAAAATTTTCTCAATTCATGAAGGACATTTAACTGAAGATAAGGTGTAAACTAGATATTAACACGCTTTACACGTTTGTAAAGTGTGTTAATTATAAAAGCTCTGCATTATCTACTGCAGAGCTTTTATAATAAATCTCATTGTACAGAATAGTTTGGAGCTTCATTCGTAATTTGAACATCATGAGGGTGGCTTTCTTTCAAACCAGCTCCACTCATTTCAATAAATTGAGCTTTGTCATGTAGTTCTTGGAGATTGGCTGCTCCACAATATCCCATACCAGAACGAACTCCTCCAATCATTTGGAAAACGATATCTGCTGCTGCACCTTTATAAGCTACACGACCTTCAATTCCTTCTGGAACTAGCTTGTTCGCCTCATTGACAGAACCCTGGAAATAACGATCGCTGGACCCTTTCTTCATAGCAGCAATCGAACCCATTCCTCGATAAGTTTTAAACTTACGACCCTGGAAAATTTCCGTTTCACCTGGCGCCTCATCTGTACCAGCAAACATTGAACCGAGCATGACCGCATTTCCTCCCGCAGCCAGTGCCTTCACAATATCTCCTGAATACTGAATACCTCCGTCTGCAATAATTGTTTTCCCGTATTCACGCGCAACTTGTGCAGCATCATAAATTGCCGTCACTTGAGGTACACCAACTCCAGCAATGACACGAGTGGTACAAATTGAACCTGGACCGATTCCGACTTTCACAACATCAACTCCAGCATCGTATAACGCACGTGCACCTTCTGCAGTAGCAATATTTCCTGCAATCAACGTTCGTTCTGGAAAATGTTCACGAATCTCAGCAATCTTCCGAAGTACTCCTGCTGAATGTCCATGTGCTGTATCAATGACAATAGCATCTGCACCTGCTTCAAATAAAGCTTCTGCACGCTCAAATGTATCAGAAGTAACTCCTACTGCACCAGCAACCAAAAGACGACCATATTCATCTTTAGCTGCATTTGGAAATTCAATTACTTTTTCAATATCTTTAATTGTAATCAGACCAGATAAACGACCGTAGTCATCAACCAATGGTAATTTTTCAATGCGATGCTCATGAAGTATCCGCTCTGCCGTTTCAAGATCTGTTCCAACAGGAGCTGTCACAAGATTTTTACTCGTCATATGCGCTGAGATAGGTTGATTATAATCCGTAATAAATCGCATATCACGATTTGTAATAATCCCAACTAATTTGCGATTTTCAAGCGTTTCAACAACAGGAACACCACTGATACGATAACGTTCCATCAATTCTTCTGCATCTGATACCGTATGAGTTGGAGTCAAGAAGAATGGATCAATGATAACTCCATTTTCTGATCGTTTAACTTTCCGAATTTCATCCGCTTGTTGCTCAATAGACATATTTTTGTGAATAACACCAAGACCTCCAGCACGAGCAATAGCAATGGCCATTTTACTTTCTGTAACAGTATCCATTGCTGCGGTGATAATTGGAATATTGAGTGTCAAATTTTCAGCCAATTTTGTTTGTAAATTCGCATCATTTGGCAAAACATGACTCTCTGCAGGAATGAGTAATACATCATCAAAAGTAAAACCTTTTTTCAAAAATTTAGTGTCCCAGTTAGACATCCACAAATTCCTCTTTTCTTTATTGATTGAGCACAGCTCGTATTTATTGTTAATATGATACCATTCTATCTGTATTTGTCAATCACTATTATCTAAAAAACCATCACTTTTGGTGATAGTTTTGCTCATTTTTATTTAAAATAGTTAATCCCCATAGCAGATTTTACCTCAGAAAGGGTCTGACTAGCTACTTGACGTGCTTTTTCGCTACCTTTTTGTAGCATAGTGTAAACTGCTCCCATATCTTTTGAAAATTCAACACGACGTTCACGAATTGGTCCTAACTCACGCTCTAAAATTTCCAATAAATAGCGTTTTGTTTTCACATCTCCCAGTCCACCTCGTTGATAGTGTTCCTTCATTGCTGTAATTTCTTGCGCATCTTCTGGACGACCAAACACATCTAAATAATGAAAAACCATATTGCCTTCAATTTTACCAGGATCTTCAATCTTGATATGGTCAGGATCAGTATACATGCTCATCACTTTCTTTTGTAAAGTATCCATATCATCAGATAAATAGATGCCATTATTTAAAGATTTAGACATTTTTGCATTCCCGTCAAGCCCCGGCAAACGTCCTGCTGCTTCATTTTGAGGATAAATGCCCTCAGGCTCTACCAAGACATCACAATTATAAGTATGGTTAAAAGAACGTACAATTTCACGAGTTTGTTCAATCATTGGTTTCTGATCATTTCCTACTGGAACATAATTCGCTTTAAAAGCAGTAATATCTGCTGCTTGTGCAATTGGATAAACTAAAAAACCAGTTGGAATACTTTCACCGAATCCTTTTTGAGCAATTTCTGACTTGACAGTTGGGTTACGTTCCAAACGCGCTAATGACACCAAATTCATATAATACATTGACAACTCTGACAACTCAGGAATTTGACTTTGAATAAAAATAGTTGTCTTTTCAGGATCTAATCCAGCAGCTAAATAGTCTAATGCTACATTTCCAATTGACTCTACAATTGTCTTAGGATCCTTAGCATGATCTGTCAAGGCTTGCTGATCAGCTAAAAATACAAATAATTCATATTTTCCTTCATCTTGTAATAAAACACGATTTCGCAAACTTCCTACATAATGACCAATATGTAATTTTCCTGTTGGACGATCTCCTGTTAAAATAATAGGTTTTGACATCACATTCTCCTTGAATTTTCTTGATAATATTATACCATTTTCAAGAAAAATGTGTAGAAACTATTTCTACACTTCTTAAAATTATTTGACAATTGAATTACCAGCTTTCACACGCCATTTATAATCAGATAATATAATATCTTTCAAAGAATAAGTTGCTTGCCAATTTAAAAATTCTTTTGCTTTAGAAGCATTTGCTAACACACTTGCTGGATCACCAGAACGACGTGCCACAATTTTATGAGGAATTTTTTGCTGTAAAATTTGCTCTGCAGTATTGTAAATTTCCTTGACAGTATAACCTTGTTCTGTTCCTAAATTGAAAATCTGTGAAGTTGACGAATCTGTAAACAAATAGTCAAATCCCTTTACATGTGCCTGCGCTAAATCTAAAACATGAATATAATCACGAATGCATGATCCATCTCGCGTTTCATAATCATCGCCATAAATTTTTAAAGCATCATTTTGTCCAAGAGCCGTTTTATTAATATTAGGGATAATATGTGTCGGATTTTTAACCCTCAAACCATTTGAAGTATCCATAGCAGCACCAGCAACATTAAAATAACGAAAAATGACATATTTCCAACTATAGCGGTTGGCCATCCAATAAATCATGCGTTCTCCCATCAGTTTTGTCTCTGCATAAGGATTTACTGGATTTAATAGCGTATCTTCATTTGCAGGTTTATCCATACAATTATTGCCATAAACTGAAGCTGTAGAAGAAAATATAATTTTATCAATTCCTACTTCTGATAATACTTTTAACACACGATTCATACCAGCTACATTTGCTGCAAAATATTTACTAGGATTTTCAATACTTTCACTAACAACGATTTCCCCTGCACAGTGCAATACAGCATCAATTTTATGAGATTGTAAATAATCTTTTAATGCCAGCTCATCATAAACATCCAGTTCTTTAAAGTGCGCTCTTACATCCACCGCATCCCTGACACCTGATGCTAGATTATCCAAAACATGCACATCATAATCAGCATCTAAAAGTGCCTTTACAGTATGAGAGCCAATATATCCAGCTCCACCTGTTACTAAAATTGATTTCATTTTTTCTTCTCCTTGTCTTTCTACATCAATACAAGAGTATCTTTTAGTAAGTATTGGTAGGTTTCAACCAAACTTTCAATTCTATCTCCAATAAGAATCCCATCAAATCCAATATTTAAAATCTGTTCAATATCTTCACAGTTTACACCACCACCAAAAATCAACTGATATGTAAACCCAAACTTTACACTTAAATTATCCAAATAATCTTTTAAATCTTGAAAACTTTCTTCAACATCTATAAAGGAATAATCTTTTTTTCCTTTTAATGTTGCACTCAATATTTCGTAAGCTACAATAATATGTTTATCCTGAAGATCTAGATCATCTAAATATGTTGCGCATTCAAAAATAGGATTTTCATGATTTCCTACACAAATAATAGGAATAATATCTTTCTGTAAAGCATTGTCAATCTTTGAGCGAATCATTCTTGTTGTTTCATTTAAATACTTTTGCCTTTCTAAATGACCTACAAAAGCATAATTTATATTATAATGTTTTAAATGTTGAGGCGATAAATCACCTACATTTCTTCCTTTAATTGACAAATTTTGAACTGCAATGTCAAAATGATATACATTATAATCCGGTATGATAGGAGCAATAATCAATTGATGTTGCTTGCTTATTGGTTGATTGAACTTCTCTAACAATTCTAATTGTTGCTTGATTGACATCTGATTTTTAAAATTAAAAACAACTAACACTTTACGCCCCCTTTACACTATTTACAACTCTTTTAAAAAATAATCTTCTATTGTCTGTTTATAAAATTTAAATTGAGGATTTTTCACAACATTATGAAAAGATAGTGTTTTTCTTTTCTTTAAACCACAAAATTCCATGGTCTTATGGAATGAAATCAAAACATCATCTACATTTTTTCCATCAAAAAATGCAGCCGGATTATTAAAAACTTCTTCTGGTGCATTCCAAGTTGTGGATAAGATATATTCTTTATTTTTCATTAAACCACCTTGTCCATAAGTATCTGCAAATGAATAAAATTGACCATATTCAAAGACTTCATCCATATATAATTTCAACTTCCCAGGTACATTAAACCAATAAATAGGAAATTGAAAAATAATCAAATCTGCCCACAAAAACTTATTTCTCTCGTCTATTACATTATAGTTCTCAACTGACGATAATTGCACATCATGATTGTGACGTAATTTATCCAACATAATATTATACAAACTAAAATTTAATTCTCCTTTACAAAAATCATGTTTTTGATAACCATTTACCAATAAAATTTTCATTTTCTCCTCCTAAAAATATTCTAAATTCATTATAAATTTTTGAAATTTCTCTTACTTATCAATATTCTAAAATGTCATATTTTATCCCCGAATCATTTGAAAAAAGTCAAATTTTCTAGTAAAATGAAACTAATTACAGATTACAGAATTAGGAGAAAATTATTGCTTACAGTATCAGATGTCTCACTACGCTTTAGTGATCGAAAATTATTTGATGATGTGAATATCAAATTTACAAAAGGAAATACTTATGGTTTAATTGGTGCTAATGGTGCAGGAAAATCAACTTTTTTAAAAATCCTAGCTGGAGATATCGAACCAACGACTGGAAATATCTCACTCGGACCAGACGAACGTCTCTCAGTCCTTCGGCAAAATCACTTTAATTATGAAGAAGAACGAGTGATTGATGTAGTTATCATGGGAAATGAGCATCTTTATAACATTATGAAAGAAAAAGATGCCATTTACATGAAACCTGATTTTTCTGATAAAGACGGTATCCGAGCAGCTGAATTAGAAGGTGAATTTGCTGAGTTAGGTGGTTGGGAGGCTGAAAGTGAAGCCTCTCAACTCCTCCAGAACTTGAATATCCCAGAAAATCTTCACTATCAAAATATGAGTGAATTATCCAATGGAGATAAAGTAAAAGTACTCCTTGCAAAAGCTCTATTTGGTCAACCAGATGTTCTGCTGCTAGACGAACCGACCAACGGTCTTGACATTCAATCTATCTCTTGGTTAGAAGATTTTTTGGTTGATTTTGAAAATACCGTTATCGTTGTATCCCACGACCGTCACTTCCTCAATAAAATATGTACACACATGGCTGATTTGGACTTCGGTAAAATCAAACTCTATGTTGGTAACTATGATTTCTGGAAAGAATCTAGTGAGTTAGCTGCTAAACTCTTAGCAGATCGTAATGCTAAAGCTGAAGAAAAAATCAAGCAACTGCAAGAATTTGTTGCTCGCTTCTCTGCTAATGCTTCAAAATCTAAGCAAGCAACTTCTCGTAAAAAAATGCTTGACAAAATTGAACTGGAAGAAATTGTCCCATCAAGCCGTAAATATCCATTTATTAACTTCAAAGCCGAACGCGAAATCGGAAATGACCTCTTGACAGTCGAAAACCTTTCTGTCAAGATTGACGGCGAAGTCATCCTTGACAGTATCAGCTTTATCTTGCGTCCGGGTGACAAGACAGCCTTGATTGGACAAAATGACATTCAAACAACCGCTTTGATTCGAGCTATTATGGGAGATATTGACTATGAAGGAACTGTCAAGTGGGGTATTACAACTAGTCAATCTTATTTACCAAAAGACAATAGCAAAGATTTTGCCAGCGGTGAATCTATTCTTGACTGGCTCCGTCAATTTGCAAGTAAAGAAGAAGATGACAACACCTTCCTTCGAGGATTTCTAGGTCGCATGCTTTTCTCTGGTGATGAGGTTAACAAGTCTGTCAACGTCTTGTCAGGTGGTGAAAAGGTTCGTGTCATGCTGTCAAAGCTCATGTTGCTCAAATCAAACGTTTTAGTACTAGATGATCCAACCAATCACTTAGACTTAGAATCTATTTCTAGCCTAAATGACGGTCTGAAAAACTTTAAAGAATCTATTATTTTTGCTAGCCACGATCATGAATTTATCCAGACACTTGCTAATCACATTATTGTTCTTTCTAAAAATGGTGTCATTGATCGTATTGACGAAACCTATGATGAATTTTTAGAAAATCAAGAAGTACAAGAAAAAGTCAATAGTCTTTGGAAAGATTAAACTTTTCAAAAAATAGGAGCTGATGAAAGATTCAGTTCCTTAAATTTTAGTATTTTACGATAGCTTATGAAAAAAATCAAAAAACTCTTCAAAAATTATTATTTGATAGCCTTTTTTATTCCATTTTTGATTCTGTTTATAACTTACCTTATAAATGGAATCTATTGGAAAAGTGACACTTCTCCGCTATTAGGAGACGGATTTCATCAATATGTCATTTTCGATGTTACTTTAAGAAATATTTTGCATGGTTCAGACAGTATTTTTTACACGTTTACAAGTGGACTTGGATTAAATTTTTATGCTTTATCTAGCTATTATCTTGGAAGTTTTTTATCACCTTTAGTTTACTTTTTCAATTTAAAAAATATGCCAGATGCAGTATATTTATTTACTCTGATAAAGTTTGGTTTGATGGGATTGACTTGTTTCATCAGTATTAAAGGTATCTTTAAAAAAATTTCTCCTTATCTTATATTAATACTGTCAACTTCCTACGCTCTAATGAGTTTTGCAGTTAGTCAACTTGAAATAAAAACTTGGCTAGATGTCTTCATTATTATTCCACTTATTTTACTTGGTTTACACCAGTTGATTACTCAAAAAAGACGTGTTCTTTACTTTATAGCTTTGTCAATTCTTTTTATTCAAAATTATTATTTTGGGTATATGATGGCGATCTTTCTTGTATTGTGGTTCTTTGTTCAAACTTCATGGGATTTTAAAATTAGGATTAAATCTTTCATAGACTTTACAGTTGTGTCAATTTCAGCTGGGATAACTAGTCTCATTATGATTCTACCAACTTTTCTAGATTTAAAAACGCATGGTGAGAAATTAACAAAAGTAACAACCTTACTGACTGAAAAAAGTTGGTATTTGGATATCTTTGCCAAAAACTTTATTGGAGCTTTTGACACAACTAAATATGGATCTATTCCGATGATTTATGTTGGGCTTGTTCCATTATTACTAGCAATTCTCTTCTTCACTTTAAAGTCTATTAAGTTTCACGTGAAACTTTCCTATGTTATTTTAATTATATTCTTAGTAGCTAGTTTTTACTTACAGCCTTTGGATCTGCTTTGGCAAGGTATGCACACGCCAAATATGTTCCTACATCGTTACTCTTGGACTTTTTCTATTGTCATTATTTTCTTAGCTGCTGAAAGCTTGGAGCGTCTAAAAGAGATTAAATTGACAAACATTCTAGCCAGTTTTTCTATCTTAGGACTTGGTTTTATTGCTGCTTTTATTTTTAAGAATCATTACAAATTTTTAGGTTCTGTTAATTTCATCTTAACATTAGAGTTTTTGATTGCTTATCTTTTAATTTCTTGGACTTATACAAAAAAATATATTTCTGTTAAAATATTTACTATTTCTACTTTATTATTTGTTTGCTTTGAACTAAGTTTAAATAGTTTTTATCAAATGGAAGGAATTGCAAAAGAATGGGTCTTTGCAAGTAGAAATGCTTATGAACAAGATTTAACAGCTATTGATTTACTCGTCAACTACAGTAAAAAGAAAAATTCCAATTTCTTTAGAACTGAAAAATTAGCTATTCAAACTGGAAATGACAGTATGAAATACAATTATAATGGTATCTCTCAATTTTCTTCTGTTCGCAATACCGCAGCTAGTTCTATTCTTGATAAATTAGGTTTTAAATCATCTGGAACTAATTTAAACTTACGTTATCAAAACAATAGTATCATTATGGATAGCTTATTGGGTGTAAAATATAATATTTCAACAAACAATCCTCAAAAATATGGTTTTACTTCCATTAAAACGAAAGATAATTTAACACTTTATGAAAATAAAAATGCTAATTCACTAGCATTTTTAACAAATTCAATTTACAGAGATGTAAAGTTTAATCACTTAACATTAGATAATCAAACTCGTTTTCTCAATCAGCTTTCTGGATTAAATTTAAAATATTATCACAGATTATCTCCTACAAGTAATCATAATGTTAAGCAGGTTGGAAATAGAATAGCAGCAGAAGTAGATAAAGAAAATCATGATTCCTTTGCTAGTGTAACTTACACTTTAGAAGTTCCAACAAATAGTCAAGTTTATTTAACTCTGCCAAACTTAACTTTCTCAAATGACAACCAAAAATCAGTTGACATAACTGTAAATAATAATCAAAAAATGCATTATGGTACCAACAATGTCTTTCCATTTTTTAATCTTGGTTATTTTAAGCAAAAACAAACCATAACCGTTAAAATATCTTTCCCAGATAACTCAAAAGTTTCATTTGATAGTCCTGAATTTTATACGCTTAACACCAATCATTTTCAACAAGCGATAAACAAGATTCAACGACAAAAAGTATCCGTGACAACAAAACATAATACAATAACAGCACATTATCAAGCTCAACGAGATAGTTCTCTATTCTTCACACTTCCTTATGATAAAGGTTGGGCTGCAACACAAAACGGAAAACCAATTAAAATTTCAAGAGCACAAAATGGCTTTATGAAAATTGATGTCAAAAAAGGCGCAGGAAAAATAAAACTGACATTTATCCCAAATGGTCTTAAAGAAGGTAGTATAGCATGTTTATCTGGAATCTCCTTATTTATAATTTACAATAAGATACGTAAGAAAAAATTGTCATAGTTAAAAAGCCAAGCTGAACAATAAGACAGTTTGGCTTTTAGTATTCTTTAGTTATATAAAAAAGCATTCTTTATGAATGCTTAGTAGCTCCGGCAGTAGGACTCGAACCTACGACATCATGATTAACAGTCATGCGCTACTACCAACTGAGCTATGCCGGATGATATAGTCCGTACGGGATTCGAACCCGTGTTACCGCCGTGAAAAGGCGGTGTCTTAACCCCTTGACCAACGGACCATATATGTTCTTTCACAGAACATATACTATTATACCAGTTTGGAAAACTTTGTCAATAGTTTTTATTTAAAAATTTAACTATATTTGCTATTTCATTTGCCTATTCTATTTATCCTTTTAATTCCTCTAAAATAGCCTTTAACTTTCCAATTTTCATTCGAGTAATCGGACAACGATGATCTTCATAAAAAATTATTTCTCGCATTTTTTTGTCATAACCTTTGATGTTTCCAATATTGACTAGATAAGATTTATGAGGTGAAAAGAAACGTCTTGTTTCTTTATCTTTTTCTTGAATATCTGCAATAGTACCATAAAATTCTTTAAAAAAGTTTTTACCGACAATTCTTAATTTATGAGAAGAACCTGTCGTTTCAATATATAAAATGTCATTAAAAGGCATTCTAACCTCTCCGCCACGAAAGCTATATTCAAAATAATCCACCATATCTTTATTTTCAATCAATGTCGCTTTTGTATACTCAATGCTGTCTTTTATATGTTTTTTAAAAGCAACATCACTCAAATTTTTATCAACAAAATCCAGTGCAGATACCTTATATTTGAAGGTCATAGTGGCAAATTCTGATTTCGTTGTAACAAAAACAATAATAGCATACGGATTGTGATGACGTATAAATTTTGCTATTTCTAAACCTTTTGTTTCCTCTCCTTTGATATCAATATCTAAAAAATATAATTGATTCACCTCATCATTTTCAATATATTCTTTAAATTCTCTTACTTTGCCAGTTACTTTAACTTTTATCGTAATTCCCATTTCTTTCGCAATCTCTGCCAAAGTTGTTTCCATTCTTACTTGATGTGAAATTTCATCTTCTAATACTAATACTTTCATTATAAACCTTCTTTCCGCACTCTCATTACTTGTGTAAAATATTCATCCTCAATTTTAGTATCGAGGATAATTCCTTCATAGTTGTTAATAATTTCTTTGATATTGCTTAAGCCTAAACCGCGTCCTTCACCCTTTGTTGAAAAATCAGTTTGGTAAATCTCTTCTAAATCTAGCGGTCTTTTCTTACGTGAATTTTGAATGACTAAGATTGTTTCTGTATCTAAATCCACCAAAGAAACATTCATCGTTTTTTGATAACTTTCTGCTGATCCTTCTATGGCATTATTCAAAAGGACGCTTGTCATTCTAACCAGATCTAACAATTTAATCGGCAGGGGCTTGACAAAATCTTTTACTTCAAATGTTAATTCTATATTGTAATCTCGTGCCTTAAACAATGTTTGCGTCATAACACTTCTAAGTGCTGAATCTCCAACATTATTTAAATCAAAATACGTATATTTATCAGAACGAAGCTGTAAATTAGCATTTACGAGAACCTCCTGATAGATTCGCTCCACTTCTTTTATATTACCTGTATGAATAGCTGATTGAAAACTTGCCAACATCCCACCATAATCGTGACGAAAACCTCGAATTTCATTATACAGATTAACAATTTCATCTGTATATTTTTGTAATTGTAGTTGTTCTCGTTCTTTCTGTTTAATTTGTTCTTCTTTTTCATACTTTTCGCGAATAGATTGTAAGTAGAATAAAGTTGACATAAACATTAAAAAGCAAATTGTAGCAATCATACTAGAAAAACTATTTAAATTTTTCATATTACTAAGCCAATGCGACAAATTTAATAAAAAATGAATAAATAAGAGATAAAAGTTTAACTGCACAATATTCTCTTTAAAATCCGCCTTTTTAAAATATTTAAAATTAAACTTAAAATAATCAATTGCTTTTAAAATAAAAACTAAAGAAATGATATTGATAAAAATATAGAACAATCCCCAGTATCTATCAACAAACTTATCACCTGTAACAGAAGAAATAATGACTGAAAAGAAGGTTTCAGAACTTGACACAGCTAAAGATAAAAATAGTGCTAAAAATACAGAAAGATGTTTTTTAACTTTTTTTACTTGATAAATTGCAAGAATAAGTGCAACATTTA